>JAUTXJ010000047.1 GCA_030838075.1 Acidobacteriaceae bacterium | reverse complement strand
GCGCCTTGCTGCTTTTTGAGCCACGGGACGTGCGCATAGCTGAACAACGCGATGCGGTCGGGCTGCAACTCAAGAATCTGATCCACGGTGTGGCTGAAGCGTTCCGGCGATTGATAGGGCAAACCGTAAATGAGATCGACATTGATGCTATCGAACTGCAGCTGACGCGCGGCGAGCAGCAAGGCGCGTGTCAATTCGAACGGCTGGATCCTGTTGATGGCCGCCTGCACTTCGGGATGAAAATCCTGGATGCCCATGCTGAGTCGGTTAAAGCCTAAGCGACGCAAGGTTTCAAGGTGTTCGCGAGTGGTTACCCGCGGGTCGATTTCAATGCCGATTTCCGCGTCCGGCGAAAAATTAAAATGTTCGCGCGCGAATCCAAATAAATCCTCAAGTTGTTGCGGGGTGAGATACGTAGGTGTGCCGCCGCCCCAGTGGAATTGCACTACGGGGCGATCGCGCGAAACTCCGCGAGCCACCTGTTCGATTTCGCGCTTGAGTACATCGAGATACGGTATTGCGACGCGTTTATCTTTCTGAATAATTACGTTGCAGGCGCAAAAAAGACACAAACTCTCACAGAAGGGCAGATGCATGTACAGCGAAATGGATGTCTGCGCCCTTTGCGCTTCGGCGTGGACGGATTCGAGATCATCAGGGCCGAACGCGTCATTCCAGACTGGCGCAGTGGGGTAGCTTGTGTAACGAGGTCCAGGGCGATTATAGCGGCCGAGAAATTCTTCACTGATTTGCAATTCCTCGCGCATGCGTTGGAGGCTAGGAGTGGTGAGCGTCACGTCATGGTCCTCAGCGCGAATAAGCAGCGGAAGTCGGCTGATTCGTTTTGCCCGCCGAGCCGACCACCGTTTGCTGGCCGATTTCGATAAAGAGTCGCGCGTTTTCTACCGGTGTTTGTTTAAAGATACCGTGGCCGAGATTAAGAATGTGGCCTATTCCGTTCAACGCGGATAGGGCGCTTTGTGTGGCTTCGCGGATTTTGCCGGTGGGACCGAGCAAAACAGCGGGATCCACATTTCCCTGTAGAGCGATTTTGGGGCTGAGAGTTTTTCGCAACGCGGCGAGATCGGCGCGCCAATCGACGCTCAGCACGTTGGCTCCGGAGCGGGCTACGGCTGACATCAGGTGATTAGAAGCCTTGGTGTAGTAAATGATCGGAACTTTGCCAGAGATCCCTGCGATGACCTGTTGAACCGCGGGTAGCGCGAAATCTTCGTAGTCCTCCAGGTTCAGCTCTCCGCACCAGGTATCAAACAGCTGTACTGCACAAGCGCCCGCGTCGATTTGCGCTCGCAGATAGGCAATGGTGGCCAGCGCGATTTTGTTAAGAAGTAGCCGGAACGTCTCGGGCTCATGGTACAGAAAGCTCTTAACCGTCGAGAAGCCTTCCTTAGTTTTCCCTTCGACCATGTAGCAGGCCAGCGTCCACGGGGCGGCCGCAAAACCCAGGACCGGCACATCCGGGCCGACGCTCTTTACGATGCGGCGAATGGTCTCCGGCAGGAATTTAGTCTCCAGCTCTGGGTCGAAGATGCGAAGGCTGGCGACGTCGGCCGCGCTGCGTATGGGACTGGGAAGATTTGGGCCGGCGTCATTTAGCTCGAGATGCATGCCCATGGCTTCGGCGGGAATCAAAATATCCGAGAAAACGATGATGGCATCGACCCCCAGGATGCGAAAGGGCTGCAGAGAGACCTCGGCCGCCAAGTCGGGAGTTTTGCAAACTTCCAGGAAAGGGCGCGTGGCACGAATGGCGCGATATTCCGGTAGATAACGTCCAGCCTGCCGCATCATCCAAACAGGGACGCGAGTTAGAGCTTCACCGCGGCAAGCGCGGAGGAAGAGGTTCTTGCGATCGATCCCGTCGCGTTCGGTGGCCGTAAGTGTGTTTAGTGGTGGCATATGACCTAGATTCGGCTTGCCTGGCGTCCGCAGAGAGAATAGCAAATCCAGCGCGTCCTTGCTGCGGTGCGGCTGCGTACGCTATGTAAGTGGTTGTTCTCGTGGGCTATACTCAGGATACACGGCTCCTGACATTTCAGAGACGCGACGCGGGAAAAGTACGGACCGCGGCTGGCATAGAACCAAGATGAGCCATCTCTATTTCATGCTGACACTGACGGCGTACTCGCTGAGTTGGAGTTGCTACCTAGCATTTTTGAATACTGGCAGGAAGCTGTTGGGAACGTGCGGGTCAGTGCTGTTGGGCCTCGGGCTGGTGACCCATTATTTTGCGTTGCTGGAGCGGTCACGCGGGTTGCATACCGTTCCTTATCACGACCTCTACGGCTCGATGTCGCTGTTCGGGTGGCTGCTGGCGCTGACGTATTTGGCTCTCGAGTTTTATCACCAGCAGCGCTCCGTAGGGGCGTTCGCGATGCCGTTTATTCTGGGATTTTTTTTGATTGCGCACCTGGCACCCGCGGACCGGCTATCGCCGACAGTGGCGCACGGCGTGGTTTTCGCCTTGCACGTCACGCTCAGTATTTTGGCGTACGCGGCCTTCGCGCTGTCGTTTGTGTTGAGCGTGATCTATCTCGCCGAAGAGCGATTGTTGCGAAACCGCAAACTCAGCAACGTGGTGTGGCGCTTGCCATCGCTGGAACTGCTCGAGCGCATGAGCCACTCCAGCGTCCTCGTAGGGGTGATTTCCATTGCCATTGGCACGGTCCTCGGATTCATATGGGTGGACCGGCTCACCGGTCAATATTGGTTTTACGATCCCAAATATGTGATCACGCTGGTGGTACTGTTTCTTTATTTGCTGTACTTCCAACTGGCGCGGAGCACGGCGTGGCGCGGGGCGCGCGCTTCGAAGCTGTGCGTATTCAATTTTTTTGTGGTGGTGATGAGCTTCACGGTTGTGAACCTGTATCTTTCGCATAGCCACAGGTATTTCTAGGGAGTAGTGCTTGGATAAGTGGCCAGCCTGATGGAAATTGTTCTCGTCGGATTGAATCATCGCACCGCGCCGGTGGAGGTGCGTGAACGCGTGTCATACACCGCGGAACAGGCCAGCCGCGCCGCCACCGAGCTTCGTTCGCGAGGGATCCTGGAAGAGACCCTGGTGTTGTCGACCTGCAATCGCAGCGAGGTTTATGGTGTCCCGCCGGAGACTTCGCACGAGAGCGCCGCGGGCCTTTCGTCTTTTCTAAGTGAATTTCACAAGGTCCAACCCGATATTTTGAGCGTCTCGCTGTATCACCACTATGATCGCCACGCGGTGCGCCACTTGTTTCGAGTTTCCGCTGGCCTGGATTCGATGATGTTAGGTGAAGCGGAAATTCTGGGGCAAGTTCGCGAGGCCTATAAATTTGCGTACGAACAAGGCGCGACCGGCCCGGTATTAAATCGTATGTTCCAAGCCGCGCTGGAAGTGGGGAAGCGCGTACGCTCGGAAACCGAGCTGGGTACGCGGCCGATGTCGGTGGCCTCCGCGGGCGTCAAATTGGCGGAACGAATTTTTGGCAAACTCGGTCAACGTACTGCCCTTGTGCTAGGAGCGGGAACCATCAGCGAACAAGTGATGCTGCAATTGCGCGATCGCGGTATAGGACAGTTGTTGCTGATGAACCGTTCGATGGAGCGCGCTGAGAAACTGGCGACGGAATTTCACGGGACGGCGGTGCCGTGGGGTGAATGGGGCGATGCGCTGCGCAGTCCAGACGTCATTGTTTCGTCGGTCGCAGCGGCGGAGCCGATCCTCGACCACGCCACGCTGGAGCAAGCCATGGCCGCTCGTGGCAATCGCGCGCTTTTCATCATGGATCTCGGCTTGCCACGCAATATCGAGCCGGCTGCGGCTGAGATCTACAATGTGTATCTCTATAACCTGGATGATCTCGGTAGCATTGTGCAGCAAAGTCGAGCCATGCGAGAAAACGAAATTCCGCGCGCGGAAACGATTGTCGACGAGCATGTCGGCAAATTTCTTTCCTGGCAGGCCAGCGTCGAGTTGGTGGGCCTGGTCGACGAGTTGCGTGCGCGTTTGCAGCACGAGCGCACCGCTTTCATCCGCGAGCGCATGGAGACTGTGAAGCACCTGAGCGCGCATGACCGCCAACAGATGGAATTATTGATGGGCGAGCTCCTGGAGAAATTATTGCTGGAACCCGCGGAACGCTTGCGTGGCGAAAAAGTACTGCGCCGCAAGATCCAAAATGTGGAAGCATTGCGCGATCTGTTTCTTTCGAACCGGGAGAAACAATGAAGCATCTGCGCATCGGAACACGCGGAAGCCTGCTGGCAAAATGGCAGGCAGAGTCCGTGCGCAAGCAACTTTTTGCGCTTGCTGGAGTAGAGGCGGAAATAGTCATTATCAAGACCTCTGGCGACAAAATGCAGCAAGCGCCGCTGTCGCAGATTGGCGGAAAGGGTATTTTTATTAAGGAATTGGAAGACGCGCTGCTGGACGAATCCATCGACCTGGCGGTGCACAGCGTCAAAGATATTCCCACGGACGTGCCCCGCGGATTGAGTTTTCCTGCGGTGTGCCGGCGCGACGACATTCGCGATTGCCTGATTTCTCCAACAGGATCGACGCTAGAAACTTTACGGCAGGGCGCGCGAGTGGGCACCAGCAGCTTGCGCCGTCGAGCGCAGCTTCTGCGGTTGCGCCCGGATCTTGATATTCGCGAATTGCGGGGCAATGTCGACACCAGACTCCGCAAGGTCGGCGACGGAGAGTATGACGCCATTGTATTGGCTAAGGCAGGCTTGGACCGCCTGGGATCGAGCCAGCGAATATCGGAAACTTTTGCGCCGGAACTTTTCATGCCCGCCGTGGGACAAGGCGCCATCGCTGTGGAAACGCGCCTGAACGACAATGAGACCGGCGATCTTTTATCCAAGTTGGATGACCCGGAAACGCGGGCCGCAATTATTACCGAGCGCGCTTTACTGGGCGCGCTTCAGGGCGGTTGTCAGGTGCCCATCGGTGCTTGGGCTCGCGTCGAGCGCGGCGAAATGGTACTGGAGGCATGCGTCACCTCCGTCGATGGCCAACAACATGTGAAGCAGCGCTTGACCGGGCCGCCCGACCAGGGCGTCCAGCTTGGAGAACAGATGGCGCGGTTGCTGATGGAAACCGGGGCGCAAACGATTCTTGAGGAAGTGGGGCGGCAACGTGGATAGAATCGGCGGCACTTCCGAGTCAGTTTTATCGGGTAAACGAGTAGTGATAACGCGCGCGGCGCGCCAGAGTGTTGAACTGGTCGAGAATCTTGGTAAGTTGGGCGCCATTCCAATTTTGCTGCCGCTGGTAGCCTTCTCTGCGCCAGAGGACTTTGGCCCGATGGACGCAGCGCTTGATCGATTGGAAGAATTCGATTGGATTATTTTTACCAGCGAAAATGCGGTGCGCGCGGTAGTGAAGCGCGCTGAGGTGCGAGGCAATTTGCGAAATGTGGCAGGCAGACGCTCACGCGCCGCAGCCGTTGGACCGACCACAGCAACCGCTGCGGAACGGGCCGGTTTTTTTGTGGATTACCAGGCCGAAACGCACAGCGGGGCAGCGCTCGCCAATGAACTGGGAGAGAAGCTGCGGGACCAAACTGTGTTTTTACCGCGAAGCGATCGCGCCAATCCGGATTTGCCACAACTTTTGAGAAATTATGGCGCGGAGGTCACGGAGGTTATCGCATACAGGACCGTCACGCCGGTTAATCTCGATGAGCAGAAAATTGCGGCGATCGTGAATGGCGAAGTTGAGGCGATTTTATTTTTCAGCCCAACAGCTGTGGAGCATTTTGTCGGAATTGTGGGCACAGAGAAGCTCCGAGATTTGCAACACCACTTGGCGATAACCGCCGTCGGCCCGATAACCGCAAATGCGTTGCGCCAATCGGGTGTGGATGCCTTACTGGTGGCCGAGGACACCACTACGCACGCCGTCACTGCCATATTGAATCAACACTTTGCAGCTACGTCGAAAGTCTCCGCTGTCGGAGTAGTTCCGGAATGAGCTTTCCGACGCACCGGGGGCGGCGATTGCGCCGCACTGAGGCATTGCGGGGACTGGTTCGCGAAACGCGATTAAGCGCCGCAGGACTAATCTATCCGATGTTTGTGTGTCCCGGGCAAAAGGTGCGGCAGGAAGTCAGCTCCATGCCCGGAATATTTCAGCAATCCGCCGATCATATTGTCGAAGAGTGTCGCGAAGTCGAATCGTTGGGTATCCCGGGAGTAATTCTGTTCGGGCTTCCAGAAAAAAAGGACCCTCGGGGCATGAGCTCAGTTGCCGCCGATGGCGTAGTGCAGCGCGCCATAGAGGCTATCCGCAAAGCAAAACTCAAATTACTGGTAATCACTGACGTTTGCCTTTGTGAATACACGGATCACGGGCATTGCGGGGTAATCGAAGACGGCGAAGTCGCCAACGATGCCACGTTGGATATTCTGGCCAAGCAAGCCGTCTCGCACGCCCGGGCAGGTGCGGATATCGTAGCGCCTTCCGACATGATGGACGGACGCGTCGGTGTTATTCGAGAAGCGCTGGACGGACATAAATTTGAAAATATTTCGATTCTGGCCTATGCGGCGAAATATTCTTCGGCGTTCTACGGACCTTTTCGTGAAGCGGCACAGTCGATTCCGCAGTTCGGCGACCGGCTCGGTTATCAGATGGATCCCGCAAATGCCCGCGAAGCATTGCGAGAGGTGGAAATGGATTTGGACGAAGGCGCGGACATGGCGATGGTCAAGCCCGCGCTGCCGTATCTGGATATCATCAGGCGCGTGCGGGATGAATTCGATGTACCAGTGGCGGCCTATAATGTCAGCGGAGAGTACTCGATGGTGAAAGCCGCGGTACAAAAAGGTTGGCTGGACGAGCAGCGTGTGGTGATGGAAATACTTACAGGCATTCAACGCGCGGGAGCGGAAATTATCCTGACTTATCATGCCAAGGATGCGGCGCGGTGGCTACGCGCGTGAACATCCGATGGGCACAGCAATGAACCCCGCACAATCGCAGATTAAACGGAAGCGCGAGGGCACGCGCTCGCGAGAGATTTTTAAGCGCGCGGAACAGGTGTTGGTGGGTGGCGTAAATAGCCCGGTGCGCGCATTTCGTTCTGTGGGAGGCGAACCGTTCATCGTCGATCATGGGCGTGGACAATTTCTGTACGACGCCGATGGCAATGAGCTGCTCGATTATGTGTGCTCGTGGGGCGCGATGTTACTAGGCCACGCGCATCCCGCAGTGACCGCCGCAATCTCCAGGCAGGCAGAGCGCGGCACAAGCTTCGGCGCCACCACGGAGATGGAGGTGGAGCTGGCTACACTGATCACTAGCGCCATTCCCTTCATCGAGAAGATTCGTTTTGTCTCCAGCGGCACGGAAGCCACTATGAGCGCGTTGCGCCTGGCGCGTGGAGTAACCAAGCGAGACCTGCTGGTCAAATTTGAAGGCAATTATCACGGGCACTCGGACAGTTTTCTTTCGCAATCGGGATCGGGTCTTGCAACTCTGGGCATCGCGGAGTGTCCCGGCGTCCCGGAAGCCCTTGCAGCGCTGACCTTAAATGCGCCGTACAACGATTTGAACGCTGTTGAACAATTATTCTCGCACCACCCAGATAAGGTCGCCGCGATTATCGTTGAGCCAGTCGCCGCGAATATGGGCGTGGTCTTACCGGAACCCGGTTTCCTTGCAGGCTTGCGCGATATTTCGCGAAAGAATGGTGCCTTGCTAATTGTGGATGAGGTGATCACCGGGTTTCGGCTGCATAACGGCGCGGCACAGCAGCTCATGGGAATAGAAGCGGACCTAACGACATTCGGCAAAATTATCGGCGGCGGCGTGCCCGTTGCAGCGTACGGCGGGCGCGCGGAACTTATGAACAACGTTGCACCCCTCGGTCCGGTGTATCAGGCCGGAACATTAGCAGGGAATCCCTTAGCCATGAGCGCGGGAATCGCGACGTTGAAACAACTGTGCGCTCCGGGTTTCTACGAGGCTGTTGAGAAGCGTGCGCGGCGGCTTGCTGACGGGCTGCGTGATGCGGCGGAGAAAGCCGGTGTGCCAGCTCAGGTGAACGCCATCGGCTCACTAGCTACGTTTTTTTTCGCACCACAACCGGTTCGCAATTATAGCGACGCCAAGAAATCTGACACAAAACGCTACGGTGAATTCTTTCGAAACATGCTGGAGCGGGGAATCTTTCTGGCTCCATCGCCATACGAAGCGGCTTTCGTCTCCGCAGCGCACACCGACGCGGACATCGATCGCACGTTGGCGGCGGCAAGCGAGTCGTTGAAGAATTAACCAAATAGGAGAATTAGCGTAATGGCCGAGGATTTTGAATTGCCGGAAACGGCAGAAGAGCACGGCAACAATGCGCATGTGCTGCCTGTCTCGTTGACCATTTCAATTCTGGCTGTGCTGGTAGCCGCCGTGACTTTGTTGGGACATCGAGCGCACACCGAAGAGCTACTGTTGCAGTCTCAAGCTACCGATCAATGGGCCTTCTACCAGGCAAAGAATATTCGTCTTCATGAAATGCAGGGCATGATAGACCTGCTAGGGACGATCACGCCGGTGGACAAGGAAAAGAACGCCACGTTGCGCGAAAAATATGTAAAGGAAGTGGAGCGCTACAACGGTGACAAGGAAAACATCAGCGACAAAGCCAAAGATCTGGAAAAAGAGCGCGATACTGTCAGCCGCAGGGCTGACCGATTTGACGGCGGCGAGGCCCTGCTGGAAGTAGGTCTGGTAATCTGCTCCATTACTTTGCTGACCAAGCGGAAAGCGTTCTGGATAGCCGGCATATTAGTGGCAATCGCCGGCCTTATTTTCGCCGCGACCGGCTTTTTAGTGCATATCAGTAGTTGAATCGCTAGGCGTTGGCGGACGGAAGTTTGCCGCGAAGTCGAACAACCTCTTCCATCAAGTTTTTCAAGCGCTCAACAACTTCCTGATGGCGGATATCATCCGTGGCGGGTTTCTTGCCGATAAAGGTCAAGTTTCCCCCTGGTTCAAGAATACATTTCTGCACATCGTTCAGCGATTCAAACCCCTGCCTACGCGCGGCGGCTTCCAATTGCGTCGGGCTAATCAACTCTTTCTTCAGTCGATCCAAACGCACAGCGCCATTCTCGATGAGTACGTCGGCATCGCCTTCCACGAGTTGGTCGATCCGCTTGTGACCATAAAGAAATCGAACCACCAGATAATTGACCGCCAATAAGGAGGTGGCGCCGATGATTCCGCCGCTGACGCTGTTATCGTCGCCGATGATGGCGTTCTGCACGGTATTGGAAAGCGTCAGCAACACCACCAAATCGAAAGGGTTCAACTGTACGAGCTCACGTTTGCCCGAGAGCCGCAAACTGATAACCAGAAAAGCGTACACAAAAATTGGTCGCAGAATCTTCTCGGCTAACGGCAGCCCCATAACAAACATGTCTTTCCAGGTGTCATGCATTTCTCGCGCCCTCCCGGTTCAAGAGATTCAGGCCGATATGATTACGCATCTTTGGCCAGCCGCGCTATGCCTTCGTGAGCCCGCGCCTGTACCCCCGTACAGTCATCAATTCGATGCGTATTCGCCAATGTTTCGCAAGCTTGCTTCAAACAGGGTCTACCATTGGGGCAGTGTGTTTGCGCGTCCCGCCCTTGGATGACCTTTTTGCTCAGGCGAGAAAATACACCGTTAAACGCGACTCTATGTCAAAACTGACATCCCCGGACCTCGCTCTACTCCATGCTAACGGGCAACTGCCGGCATTATTAGAATGCGTGCGTGAGCTTTTGGCCGTATTCGACGCCGATGGCACGATACTTTTCGTCAACCAAGCTTTGCACACTGTCCTCGGCCATACGCCACTCGAGATAGTGGGCAAACCTGTCGCCGACCTGATCCATGAAGACGATTTTGATTTGTTTCTTGCAAGGCTCCGGCGCTTGAACGCCAACCTCGAAAACACTGTGAATGTGCGCTGCCGGCTGCGCACCGCCGACGGTGGTTGGCGCTGGTTTGACGCCGAAGCACGCCGGAATCCAGAAAATAATGCGGGTGGAATCGCTGTTAGCCTGTTGGACATCACGGATTTGCAGCGCATGGAATGCGAGCGCCAGGTCATTATCGAAGTGGTTCATGCCTTGAATGAAACCTCCAACCTGGATCAGTTGCTGCAACATATTCATCAGTCCCTCAAAAAAGTTTTGTATGCGGAGAATTGTTTCATCGCGTTGCACGACGCCGATAAGGATTCGTTTCATTTCCCGTTCTTTGTGGACCGCTTCGACGTGGCCCCGCCGCCGCAGAAAGTCGGTAGAAGCTGCACGGCTTTCGTGTTTCGCACCGGGCGTGCCATGTTGATACCTCAGCCGGAGTTCGATCGGCTGGCTGAAAATGGGGATGTGGAATTGGTAGGCTCGCCTTCGCCCACCTGGTTGGGTGTGCCGCTGAAAACACCTACGGCTACGATTGGCGTGCTGGTCGTCCAGCATTATGAAAATCAGAATGCTTACGACGTTCGCGATCTGGAGTTTTTAGATTCTGTAGGCGGGCACATTGCTCTGGCCATCGAGCGACGCGGCGCGGAAGACGCACTGCGTCAAAGCGAATCCACCTTTCGCCTGCTCTTTTCGCACAATCCGCTGCCCACCTGGGTCTTCGATTGCGAAACATTTAAATTTATACAGGTGAACGACGCGGCCGTCCGCCAGTACGGTTACTCCGCGGAAGAATTCGCGGCCATAACCGTTTTTGACATACGCCCTCCTGAAGAACACGCCGCACTCCGGGAGCATCATCAGAAAGACTGGGACGCTCCTGGCGAGTATCACGGGGTATGGAAGCATCGCAAGAAAGACGGCAAAATTTTCGAAGTGGATATTATTTCTCACCCTTTGGAATACGGCGGTCGCAGGGTACGGATGGTCGTCGCGCAAGACATTAGTGAACGTCAGGCACTGGAAGAGCAGCTCCGGCAAGCCCAAAAAATGGAGGCCGTCGGCCGCTTGGCTGGCGGTGTGGCTCACGACTTCAATAATTTATTGATGGTAATCAAAGGTCATACCGAGCTCTTGCTGAATGTAACCCCTGTGCCTCCGCCCATGTTGAAGAAAATCGAACACATCGACCGCGCTGCCGATCGCGCTGCGGCGTTGACCCGCCAACTGCTGGCCTTCAGCCGCATGCAGGTTTTGCAGCCACGGGTGATGAACATAAACGGCGTGGTCGAAGAAATGGGCAAGCTGTTGCCGCGTCTCATTGGAGAAGACATCGAGTTAATTCTGAGAACCAGCCCGGATTTGGGAGTGATTCGGGCCGACGCCAGCCAAATGGAACAAGTCATCATGAATCTCGCGGTAAATGCTCGCGACGCGATGCCCTCGGGCGGCAAGCTGGTGATTGAGACTTCCAACGCCGATCTGGATCGCACGTACAGCTCGGTGCATCCGCTGGTCCAGCCCGGCCGCTACGTACTGCTCGCGGTGTCGGACACTGGGACGGGCATGGATGCGCAAACACAAGCGCGAATCTTCGAACCGTTTTTCACTACCAAGGTTCAAGGAAAGGGAACTGGCTTAGGGCTTTCGACAGTCTACGGAGTTGTGAAGCAAAGCGGCGGCTACGTATGGGTCTACAGCGAGATCGGTAAGGGAACCTCTTTCAAGATTTATCTACCACGCGTCGATCAGGCCGAAGACGAGGCTTCTCCGGTGCCGTCGTCCGAAGCACCTCTCGGTGCCGGAACAATTCTACTTGCCGAAGATGAACAGGAAGTTCGTGAGGTCGCGCGCGAATTTCTGGAATCCGGCGGATACACGGTTTTGGAGGCTCGTGACGGCGCCGACGCCTTGCGCCTCGCAGAACAACACCCGGGCGTAATCGATTTACTGGTCACTGACATGGTCATGCCCGGCATGACCGGCCAGGAATTAGCCACGCGCATTCAGGAAAACCGCAAAGGCCTGCGCGTAATTTTCATGTCCGGTTACAGCGAATATGCCGCCGTGGAAGCCGCGCATTCCGATCCTGGGTTGCGATTGCTTACCAAGCCGTTCAGCCGTGCGGTGATTTTGCGCGCGGTGAGAGACATGCTGAAGGGTTCGCGACTGAATTAAATCAGTTCTTCAGGGCTAAGCGGGGTTTAAAATCCAAGCCTAAGATAGCCCCTAGAAAGCTACCTCGCATCTCTTCAGAAGCAAACTTAATTCGTATTGATGAGTGTGTGGATTTGTTTCTCGAGTGCTTGATTATATTCGCGCTCAAGCTGCAATTCGGTTTGCACTTTTTTGAGGAGCAACTCCAGACGCGCGACTTCTGCGCGGAGGATGGCCAGCTCCCGTGACGATGGCGCATTTGGAGATTGCTGATTTGTTTGTGGAACTGATGGTGCAGGTGGCTGTTGCGTGCCGACGGGCTGCGACGCTTTTTGATTTTGACCTTGCTGACCGCCATTGGCCGAAAAGGGCGACAACAGCGGCGAAAAGGCCTCGGCGAGTGCGCGCGACCACGCCGGCTCACTGCTCGTTTCCGTTGCGGCCGAATTCATAGCGGGCGACACGGGTGGAGCAACCGTCGGGGGCGCTGGCGCAAACAAACTCTGAAGCGCGTTCGAATTGGCTCGTCCGCGGGTCGCGTGGGTCGCCGCCGATTCCTTCGGAGCCAGCAGAGTTCTTACCCGCCCAATGAGCTCCTGCGGCTGGAATGGCTTGCGAATCAGTTCGTCTGCTTTCACGGCAACCGCTTTGTCGGCGACGCTCTTGTTGACTACGCCAGACATCAACACCACCGGTATGCCGCCAAATTCCGGATGCTGTTTAATCTGACTGCAAACCGCGTAACCGTCCTGGTTCGGCATGATCACGTCGGTAATCACCACATCAGGACGGTTCTGTTCGAATTGCGCCAGGGCGGAAGCAGCGTCGGCGCAGGTGATGACATTAATGTTCTCGCGACGGAACGCAATCTTGATGACTTCACGCATGGTGGCGCTGTCATCGATGAAATAAACCGTGGGTGCGCGCTTCACGGCAACTTCGCCGGCCGGCGGCATGATGAGCGCTTCGCTCATGGTGCGTTCCTATCCGCCATGTCGTGCGTAGCTTCATCAAATTCGCGCATGGCATCGAGCATCAGGTCGGTCGCGGTGCGCAGTACGGTACGCTGCAGAGAAGTCGTGCCGTAGACAAATTTGTACACACCGTCGCCGCCATGCACGCTCTTGAGAATGTGTATCACCGCTTCGTCGCCAAAGTAATTGCCGCTTTCCGCGTGAGTTATTTCTCCCGCATCAAAAAACATCAAAGCGTCAATCTCGCCGGCATTGATGTGCAGGGCACCAGTCTGGCGGGCCTGCCCGAGCATCTGCATCACTCCAGGAAGGTCATGATGCGCCAGGCTTCCGCTAAGGCTGGTGTTGGACTGATCTAGCATTTGCGTAGGCTGAAAACCTTCGGCCTTGCTGATGATAATTTGTTTCACATGCGCGGCAATTGTCGCCGGCGAACGGTGCCTGTCGATATAGTCGTCGCATCCGGCCTGAAAAGATTCCAGCAGGGCGCGTTGGCTGCCGTCTCCGATAGCGATGATGGGCAGAGCCGCGTTCTTCGGGTCGGCGTGGACAATGCTGGCGATTTCAAGAGCATTCATTTCGCGCATATTGGTGGCGCAAAGTATCGCTACCGGCGCGTCGTATTCCAATGTAGTCAAAGCAAAGGCTGCCTGATTGGCGGAAATCACCTCGAAGCCTTCTTTTCGCAGTGCATCTCCCAGTCGCTTTGAAAAGTAAACGTTGCTGTCGATCAGCAGAATCTTGGGAGGGCGCCCGGCAACCATCATGTCGTGGCCTCCTGCATTTCAAGTGGCACGCAAACCGCCGGTGCGGTAACTGGCCCAGGCGTGAGCGCGTCGATATTCAAGACTTCAATAACGTTGCCGTCGTAAGAAATCCAACCCGCTACATACGGCGCATCGGCTTCTGTTGCGGCAGACATTTCCGTGGCGATCAATTCGCATTCCCCGGTAACGGGCAGCGCCACCCACTCGGATTTTTCTCTATAATTGCGCACCGCAATCAGGTAAAAACGGCGCGTCAGCAGATTCTTGCCGATTAATTTCTCGGACACATCACACACCGGCACGATGCGGCCGCGACGAAGGATTACACCCTCCACATTTTCGGTTCGGTGCGGAAAGCGAAATACACGGCTGGGCGCCACCAACTCGGCGATTTGACTGGCGATCATGGCAAAGCGCCGGTCCCCCAGTCGCAGCAGCACGAAGGATTGCGAACCCAGATCATTACGCGGGTTCATGGATAGATCCTTTGGAACTTCCGGCATTCTTAACGTCTGTGGCCGCGGGAGTCTGGGACATCTCGAGCAACGCGAGTTCTTCAGAAGTCAAAAAACCTTCGGGATTCACGACCGGGATAACATTTTGCTCCAACGCCGTGACACCGCGATACCAGATGCGTTCTTCATTGCAATACGCCTGCGGAAGAGCCTGCAGTCGCGTCATGGTGGTCATTTTTTCTATGCCGTCGATGAGCAACGCGGTGCGCGTGCGGCGCAGCACGAATACCAGCAGGCCTGCCGTTACCGGCAATCCAAAATGTAAAGCTGCGTTCACCACGAAAAGAGATTTCTCGCCGCGGCGCACAATGTGCCGCACCTTTTTCAAACCCGGCGCAGTGATTTCCGCGGCTGAACCGGCCAGGCTGTCCACACTGCGAACTTCCTGGACCGATCCCGACGACACCGCGAAGAGTTGCCCACTGACGCGGAACAAAATAATTTGTTCCGTGCGCAGCGCCGCTGACTTACTGGGGATAGGTAGTTGCATTAGCGCACCCCCGCGGCAGCTATGCGCGAAATCGCCAGAACTTGCTTCTCAATGGCGGCATAAATGTCGTCAATGCCCAGGACCTGGCTGACCGCTCCGGCTTTAATAGCTTCCGCAGGCATACCAAAAATTACCGACGTGGCTTCATCCTGCGCCAACACCATTCCGCCCACGGATTTTATCGCTCTGGCGCCGGCCGCCCCGTCATTTCCCATGCCGGTTAGAATTACGCCGATGCTCAATGCCCCCGCGAATGCCGCGACACTTTCCATGGTGATATCAATGTTTGGTAGATAGCCGTGGATGCGTCCACTGTTGCCATCGAGTTGAATACGGCCTGTATTCATAACGCGCAAATGCTGTCCACCCGGGCAAATGTAAAATGTTCCAGCAGTTAGCGTTTCATTGTTTTCAGCTTCTTTGACGCGCACACCTGTGAATTCGGCCAATTGCGTCGCGTACTGCGTGGTGAACGCTGCCGGCATGTGTTGCACCAGAATTACCGCCGCGGGAAAATCTCGCGTGAACCCGGGAGCCAAACGCATCACCGTGGCGGGACCGCCTGTCGACGCCGCGAGAACCACCACTGGAAAGCGTTGATCATTAGTTGTCGGGGCGGCCAGCCTGCTCACCGGAGCGGGTGGCGATGGGATTGCTCTGCCGTCGGCATTTGTAATTGCGGATGCGATTCGCGAAGCGCTGCGCACCACACGCACTTTCGCTGCAAGTCGTACCTTGCGCAACAAATCTTCGCGAACGCTGTGCATATCCAGGTCAATCCCGCTGGAAGGTTTGGCAACAAATTCGATAGCTCCGAGCTCCAGCGCGCGCAAAGTGCTGGCCGCTCCTTGGCGCGATTCGGAACTGACCACCACGATAGGTCGCGGATTCGTGGTCATAATCTCAGCCGTAGCCTGCAATCCGTCCATGACCGGCATGTTGATGTCCATGGTGATGACGTCTGGCTTCAATGATTCAGACAGCCGCACGGCCTCACGGCCATCCTTGGCGTGCCCCACCACCTGCACGTTCTCATCCGTGATTAAAATGGTCTCCAATGCTTTTCGCATGAACGCCGAATCGTCCACGATCAACACGCGAATTTTCTTGAGAGTGTTGGCGACCATGGTCGGTTAACTAACGGGAACAAGGTGCCGTTCCGCTTCCTTCCCCATGAGCTGTTCCACTGCCGCAAGCAACTGATCTTCCTGTACTGGCTTGGTCAGAAAAGCGGCGGCGCCTTCTTTCAACGCACGGTCTCGGTGCTTGGCGCCCGCGCGAGACGTGACCACCATCACCGGAATTCGGCGCGTGCTGGCGTTCTGGCGCAGTTGCACCATCAACTCGTAACCAGTCATCCGCGGCATTTCCAGGTCGGTGATGACCAGATGACAACCGTGTTGCGTGACCAGTTCCGCCGCTTCCAGTCCATCGGCCGCCAGTTTCACCACGTAACCGTTCTTTTCCAACATGCGTCCGACAAACTTGCGCACGCTGATGGAATCGTCGGCTATCACGATGAGCCGCTCGTGCGTAACGCGATCGATAGCCTCCGCTGGAATGGTGCCGTGCGCCACAGCTGCCGAGCCCGGTGCAAATATGCGTGCAGCGCTTGCCGAGGCCTGCAAAGTGCGTCGCTCGGTCGGATCCGTGGCAACCATGCGGTTCAAATCCAGCAATAGGATCAAGCTGCCATCGGGAGCAATAGTCGTTCCCGGGAAAAGTTTTACGCGCCGTAAATATTCGCCGAGATTCTTGATAACAATTTCGTCTTTGCCGATGACTTCTTCAACCACCAAACCGATCTGTCGATTTCCAGTGTTGGCCACTACCATATGGAAATAACCGTTGATGGCTTCCAGCGGCGGGAGCCCCAGATAACCATCCAGGCGCACAACTTCCGTGACCACATCGCGAACCTTGGTGAGCAATTTGCCGCCCACATTTTCAATCTCATCGGAGCGCAACCGCCGGATTTCCTCGACCACTGCCAAGGGCAAGGCAAAGCTGGTGGCGCCGCATCGCACGAATAACGCGGGCGAAATGATCAACGTCAGCGGAACTTTCAGAGTGAAGGTCGTTCCCGCTCCGGATACGCTTTGAATATCGATTTCCCCGTTCAGGGTGTTGAGGTTGGCGCGCACCACATCCAGCCCGACCCCGCGTCCCGCCAGCTCCGTTTTCACCGGAGCGGTTGAGAACCCCGGATGGAAAAGCATTTCGCGCAAATCGCGCTCGGTAAGTCGATCAGCTGTTTCTGGCGAAACCAGACCGCGCTCAATGGCACTGTGCCGCACGCGGCCATAGTCGATGCCTCGTCCGTCATCCTGCACTTCGATGTAAATATGATTGCCCCGGTGATAAGCGCGCAGGCTGACTTTTCCGAGTTGCGGCTTCCCAGCGGCGATGCGATCTTCAGCGGTTTCAATTCCGTGTGCCACAGAGTTGCGCACCAGGTGAACCAGCGGATCCGAAATCTGCTGGATGATGCTGTTGTCCAGTTCCGTCTCGCTGCCGCCTAAATCGAGTTCCACTTGTTTCTCGGCGGACTTCGCCGCGTCGCGAACGGCCCGCGACAACCGTGAATACAATGTGCCGATGGGCACCATGCGCGCAGCCGTAAATTCATCCTGCAAGTGATGGGCGAGCTTGGTGAACTCATCGATATCGCCTTCAACGCGCCCGATGTAACCCTGCAGTTGCGAGAGGACTTCGTTTACGTCAGCGGAGATTTCGGCCATCGAACGCGACAAAATATTGAAGTCGTCGTACCGGTCCATTTCCAGTTCGCTGAAATCAGACCAGAAAGAAGTGTCCCCAGCAGCCGCGCTAGTGAGCCGTTGCGAAGTGGTATTGGTATTCCAATCAGCGGATTTGGCTTGAGCGCTGACGCGGTTGTACTCGTATTTTTCCTGGAATTCGGAAACTTTGCCCTGCAGCCGTTCTTTTGAGAAATTCAGGGTATCGACCAGCTTTTCAAGCTCCGACACCCGCCCGACCATCCGCGTGCGATTGATGACCAACTCCCCGACCGTGTTCATCATGCGATCAAGGCGCTCCAACGCAATCCGCACGGATTTGACTGCCGCGGTCGGGCCCGCCTGGAATTTCGCGGCAATCATGGCCTTTACGTCGGGCTTGATCTCTGACAGCGCATTCTGCGACGCGGCTGTTGGTGCGCCGGCGTTCGCGGGCATCGCTAAGTCCGTGTCTTCGGGGTCCAGCGGCGCAAATTCCGCGATACGACCCAGCAGGGAATCGACGCCAGCGCGCATTTCCCGCTCATCGCCCCACTGTTTGTGCAGCGTTTTCTTCAGTACATCAATCGATTCCAGGCAAACATCGACCACCATCGGTGATGGTTCAATTTCTCCTTCGCGCAAACGGCCGATAAGATCTTCAACCCGATGGGCAATGGCGCTGAGGCGTTTCAAGCCGACCTGGGCCGCCGAGCCTTTCAGCGTATGTATCGCGCGGAAAAGCTTGTTAATTTCCTCAGGATTATTGTTACCCTCCAGGGAAATTAAGCAGTCGCTGACAATTTGCAGATGCTCTTCAGCCTCGGGCTGGAAAAATTCCAGAATCTCGTTGGGGACGTCATCGTCCGGCGGCAGCAGGTCAAAGTAGGATCCGGTAACCGAAACGGTGGTTGCTACATTCCTCGGGGCGGTGGACGGAATATCAGTTTGCGCCGGAGCCGCATAAGTGATTTTCGGCGCCGCTTCCGGAAATGCGAAGCTGTAGCGCTCCTTAAACGCGTGTATTTCGTCAATCGTCTCGCAGCCTTTGTCGCTGATCTCCAGCAAGTCTGTTTCGAGCAGGGAAATCGCATCGGACAGAAATTCCGCCAGCGGGCCGTGGAGATCGTCGCCCAACGGAGCATTCATGGCGTATTGAAAGACGTGCGCCAGTTTCGATGCAATCTCCGCAAATCCCGGAAATTCGTAACTGGCGGACGTCCCGCCCAGCGTGTGCGCTGCGATGTATAAACGTTCGAGGTCTTCGTGCCGCGGCCCAATTTCCTGCAACACGCCCACGTACTCACGCAGGTATTGCAGGTGCTCGGAAGCTTCCTGAAGGAATAGCTCCATGCCTTCGCGTTGCGGAGAGCTCATGAGCGTCCCTCCGTCGGCGAGTGCGACTTCTGCAATTCCTCTGCGGTAGGTTTGCGGTACAAAATGCAATCATTCAGTACAATGGCCTGGAACTTCACCGGCATCTTGGAGATGGATTCCGAATGCCCCAGAAAGAGATAACCGCCCGGCTCAAGCGTGTTGTAGAAATGTTGCACCAGCGATCGGCGGCGCTGTTCCGAGAAATAAATCAGCACGTTCATGCAAAAAATTACGTCCATGCGTCCCACGTAAACCGTGGAAGCCAAATTCATCTGCGTAAAATTGACCATCTTGCGCAGCCGCGGTTTTACCTGCTGGCCATTTTTGACCGGGCTAAAGTGCGCAGCCAATTGCGCCTCGCTGACCGAAGAAATACTGCGGCCCGAATATCTGCCAGTCTCGGATTGCTTCAACGCAACGCGGCTCACGTCGGTAGCAAGAATTTCCACATTCCAGGCGTCCGCGAAGGACAAGGTATCCGCGACGGTGATAGCGATGGAGTAAGGCTCTTCGCCGGTGGAGCAACCGGCGCTCCAAACCCGCAGCGTGCGCGGATTCTTCCAGAACTTTTTTATATGCAATTCGGGCAAAGCACGCTTCTGAAACGCCTCGTAGACCGCCGGGTACCGAAAAAATGTCGTCTCCTGAGTAAGCAGTCGCTCCAGAAGCTCTTCGTATTCCACATTGGATTTGCGAGCTGCACGCAGCAAATCGGTGCCGCGTTCGAATCCGCGAGCTTGTAAGTGTTCGCGCACACGGGTAACCAGAAATCGCTCGCGCGATTTGTCGAAACAAATCCCCGTACGCTCTTCAATCAGCATGCGGATCTCGCTCAACTCATGCTCACTAAGTTCGAGCTCGGTTATCTGGCGCTCGTTCGCGGCTTTCACGCTTGGTGTTCCGTTCGGCTCCGGCCTTTGCCAAAGCTAAAATCGTTAAGCAACTCGTGCTCTGCGTTATTCAGAAATTCTTACCGCGACGCTCCCACCGGAACGCGCTCGGATTCTTCCTGACGAGTGCCGCCCCCTTGCTTGGAAGACGCGCGGAACTGTGCCAGCCCTTCGTTCAACTGGTCCGATAGTTTTACGAGTTGGCTGACCGTAGCCACGGTTCCCCGGGTCCCTTGCGAAGTTTGCCGCGTAATATTGGAAATGATTTGCATCGCATGCGCGACCCCTTCCGTGCCGCGCACCTGTTGTTTGGAAGCCAGGGAAATTTCCTGTACCAGTTCGGCAGATTGACGCACCACGTTCGAAATGGCGTCGAGAGCGCGGCCCGCTTGATCCGCGAGGGTGGCACCGCTTTCCACTTCCTTGGTGCCTTCTTCCATGACCACCACTGCTTCGTTGGTCTCGGCTTGAATTGCCTTGATGAGCGCGGCGATATCCTTGGTCGCGCTGCGGCTGTGTTCCGCAAGCTTACGAACTTCATCAGCAACGACTGCGAACCCACGGCCGGCGTCGCCTGCGCGCGCCGCTTCGATGGCCGCGTTCAAAGCCAACAGGTTGGTCTGCTCGGTGATGTCATTAATCACGTTGATGATTTCTGAAATTTCCAGCGAACGGTCGCCTAGCGATTTAATTTTCTTGGCCGTGGCCTGCACCGAAGAGCGAATGCGTTGCATGCCTTCCAGAGTGTCGCGAACGGCGCGGTTGCCTTGTTCCGCTGCGTCCAGAGCACGCCGCGCCGCTTCGGCGCTGGCTTCTGCGTTGTTCGAAACCTGTTTCATGGAGACGGTGAGCTCTTCCACCGCGCTGGAAGTATTGGTAATTTCCTGATCCTGCTGCGTGGCGCCAGCCTGCATCTGATCCGCGGCCACCAGAATGTTGTTGGAGCACGCGGTAACTTCCATGGCCGCTTTGCGAACCCGCTCAAGAACCTTGGTGAAGTTGTCCAGCATGTAGTTCACGGAATCGGCAACGTTGCCCAACGCATCGTTGGTTACTTTGCCGCGCAGTGACAAATCGCCGCGCGCTACCTGATTGATCACCGTCAGCAGCTCCGTGATGCTGCGTTGCAGTGCGTCGCTGGATTCCTGGTTGTTCGCAGCCTTCGAGACTTTAGCTACCGCTCGATTCAAATTGTCTGCGATGTAGCCCAGCTCGTTGGTGGAAGTGACTTCGACGCGCGCCTTTGGATCACCGACGGCCAGCCGTTCGGAAAATTTGGCCAGCTCGTCGATTGGAGCCAGCAGCGATCCGCCAAGTCTCCACGCCAGGATGATCGTCATCAGCAGCGCGAGGCCTGCCGCCAACGCTGCCAAGCCGACAGCCGAGCTCGGCAACGCCGCAAAGTCAAGAATCGACGCGCTGCCGGATTGATGCCCGGCGTTATAGGCCAGGGCGATAACGGCGGCCAGCACGATGCCGTTGAACACCACCAGCGTCCAGATGGTAGAACTCAGTCGCGATTTCATACTTCCTCCAAATTCGTTTCACCGTGCCGTCAGCAATCGACGGATGATGTCAACACAAAGCTAAATACTTGGTCCCGGAAAAGCTTCCAACAGTCTGCGTAAATCAATAACCAGTGCGAGCCGGTCGTCGTGCCGCAGCATTCCGATGCAGTGCGGAACATTTTCCGGCGCTTGTTCCAGCACTTCTTCGCTATTTACAGAATAAGTGCCGATCACTTCATCGGCCGCTATTCCAACGCGAAGGATTTCGTGCTGACCGTCCGTTGGCAAAGATGCGACCACGACATGGCGCGGCAATAGTCCCGGCCGCCGCCCTTCGGTCATGGCAATGTCGATCAATGGCACGATGGTGCCGCGCAAATTAAAAATACCGACCAGGTAAGCGGGACTCAGCGGCACTTTGGTCAGGATCGGCCAATCCAAGACTTCTTCGACGTCCAGAACGGGAAGGCACATTCGTTCGCGGCCGCTCCGGAACACGCAGTATTGCGATTGCGGCCGGCGCTCTTCCATGGGGCCGAGAGCTTCCAGCAAACTGCCGGTGCTTTCGTCTGCCGCTAGCGGCTCAAGATGCAGAAAGGGATTCATCGCGCGTTAGAAAATCTCTCCAAAATTGTCATGCGAACCGCCTCACCGCTCGTAGCAGTTCCTCCGACGTAAACGGCTTGGTGACATAACCGTCGGCGCCTTGCTGTTCGCCCCAGAATTTGTCGCTGGCGGTGTCGCGGGAAGTGACCAGGATTACTGGAATACTTTTGTATTGGTCGTGGCCCTTTAATTCGCGACAAACCTGAAAGCCGTTTTTGCCGGGCATTACCACGTCCAGCAGAATCAGATTGGGCTGTTCGAATGCGATCGTTTCTTCCACACGGGTAGAGTCGTGCAGGTCGACAAGTCGGTAACCTTCGCGTTCCAGGACCCCGTGCATGAGCAAAACTTCTGCCGGTGAATCGTCGACAATGAGCACTTTTTTCTGCACAGCTAAAATCTCCCGGACT
>JAUTXJ010000359.1 GCA_030838075.1 Acidobacteriaceae bacterium | reverse complement strand
GAATACAATTGTGCTTGGATATAAAGACCTGAGGCCCTCACACGATGGAACAGCTCGTCCCTGAACTTTTGCGCGACCTCACGTCTCGCGAGCGCAAACTCGCGGTATGTGCCAGCCCAGGAAATCTCGCTCCTGCTGACCGCGCTGAGATTTTGGTGTTACTTTCCACCGATGCTGATGAAGTGGTCGCGCAGCAAGCCTCGGAAGCGTTACGCTCCCAACCGGTCGAAGCCTTCGTCGAAGCCTTGAAGCGCAGCGAAGCCCTTCCCGCTATTTTTGAATACGCCTCGCAGCACCTTGTCGGCAAACCCGCCGTGGCCGAAGCCATGGTGCAAAACAGAAATTGCCCCTCAAGATTCATAACTCCACATGTCCCGCAGCTTTCCTCCATGAGCGTTCAGGCGCTGATGGATTCGCTCGATCGCGTTAGCGATTCTTCTGAACTCGCCGCCGCCCTTCTGAAATCCTCATCAGCCACCGCGGATAATAAACGCATACTGCAAGAACTGCTCGCACCGGAACCTCCCGTCGACGAAAAAGCTCTCATGGAAGCGCTGATGGACGTCGAGCCGGACGCCGGCAAACGTCAGACCCTGCTCCAGCGGCTCGCCAAAATGTCGGTTTCCGAACGCGTACAATTCGCGTTCAAAGGTGGTTCGGAAGCTCGCCGCACACTCATTCGCGATTCCAACAAAGTGGTGCAACGCGCGGTGATGCAATCTCCGCGTCTCACCGACCAGGAAGTGGAATCGTTTGCCGGGATGTCCAGCCTTACCGATGAAATCCTCCGGCTCATTGCCGGCAATCGCGCTTTCCGCAAAAACTACACCATCATTCGCAACCTCATGAACAATTCCAAAACTCCTCTGGATGTTACCTTGCACATGTTGCCGTCTCTCAACGCCGTCGACCTCAAAAAATTATCCAATAACAAAAATGTTCCCGAGACACTGCGCACCAGCGCCACCAAACTTATTCGTACTCGCCAAACCCTCAAATAGCGCCTGGCTTAAATTCGCGCGCGTGGTCCATTAGCCGTCTCGCAGCACCAGACAACTGGCTAACATATCGTGAAGCGCCTGTCTTCGTTCCGTCAGTCCAGCCAACATGAATCCGACTCCCAATGGGATCAGCCCGGTTATTAATTTGGCAAAATGACGCCCGCTGGCGCGAGCGAAGCTTATGCGTGCACCGTACATATCAGTTACCCGCAAGTTCAAAGCTTTCTTACCCAAGGTCGCTTGCCACGAGGAGCTTTCCATTTTGGCGTGATAGAGCCATCCACCCAAAAACGCCAGGGACACCACGGTGAAAAGTCCCAGGAAAAATGTACCTCCGAGAACCGCGCCTACATCTCTCGGGTCTTCGCCGGGATGGATATTTCCCAGTGTCGCGGCCAGCCCCGTCATAATCGCAAACGGAATGAACAGTGCCATAAACGCCACTCCCATGACAACCGAATCGATCAGATATGCAACCACCCGAAGCCAGAATCCCGCGTACTGCACAGTTGGTTGCGCGTACACCACCGGAGGCGCCGTTGATGGCACGGTCGGGTAGGCGTTAGGAGCATAACTAGCCGGAAGCGCTGCGGCGGAGCTTGTTCCCGCTGGCATGACTGCACTCGTCGACGCCGCGGGTTGCACCGGTTGCCCGCATGCCGGACAAAATGCTGCGCCATCTTCAACCAGGCTTCCACACTTTGTACAGTACACAGTTGCCGCCATTTATCCGCACCCCGGCATTAGAACGAATTTGCTAACCAAAACTGCGCCATCGTACTTCCCGCTACGAGCGCGGTCAATACACGAGTGCCACGCCCAACGTTCAGTGGAAACGTGGGAAATGTTGTAGGATGCCGAATGGTTTAAACTGATAACGAAGGCCACAAGTAATGGCGCAACTTCAGTTTCAAGAACGGCTCAGCAATTTCTCGAGGAACTACATGAGTTTTTCAGTAATGCTCGCGGTTCTATTTTCCTTAATGCTTTTCACATTACAGACCGGCGGCGATGCTGGGGCCCCCAGCGAAAAAGGAACGCTGGTAGTCGTTAATCAGGCGGAACACAAAGTTTTGCTGGTGGAACCTGACTTACGTCGCACCTTCGCGAGCATCGCCGTTGGCGTAAATGGTCATGAAGCCGTCGTTTCTCCCGACGCACGCTTCATCTACGTCCCCATTTATGGAAATTCCGGCGTGGGAAAACCAGGTACCGATGGCGCCACCATTGACGTGATCGACATTGGCGAGCGCAAGGTTTCTGGCTCCATTCAAGTAGGACCAGTTCGTCCGCATCGCGCTGAATTTGGCCCTGATGGCCTGCTGTACGTCACCGCCGAAGTAAGCAACACAGTGAAAGTTGTCGACCCTGCTAAACAACAGGTCATCGGCGAGATTCCCACTGGAGCCCCGCAATCGCACATGATCGTGATTTCTCCCGATGGACAGCGCGCCTATACCTCAAACGTGGGCCCGGGAAATATCAGTGTGCTGGACATTCCGGCGCGCCGTTTAATCGCCGTTATCCCTGTGGCCAAAACCATCCAACGCATTTCGATGTCCCCAGATGGAACTCGCTTATTCACCCACGATCAAAACGCCCCGCGGCTCGCGGTGATCGATCTGCCCGACCGCAAAGCTAAGGACGACACCCCCAACAAAGTGTCCCGCTGGATTGATCTTCCCTGCGTCGCCTATACTTCTGCCCCCACGCCAGACGGAAAGTGGCTGCTAGTCGCGTGCATGGCAACCCATCAACTGCTGGCCATCGATATGGCTACGCTCAAGATCGCCAAGACTTTCGATCTTCCCGCGTCTCCTTCGGAAATTCTGGTACCTGCTGATGGTGCCGTTGCTTTCGTTTCCTGCGTCAGCGCTGGGAAAATCGCGATGCTGGATTTGCGCGCGTGGCAGCTGCAGGAACCCATCGTTCTTGCCGCCGGCGTGGATGGACTTGCGTGGGTGCCCGTTAACACCAGCAATAGAGCACGCTAGATTGACGCAGGACAAAATATCAAGAACGCTGGCGCGAACTTAATTGTTTCGATCGCCGCGCGGCAATGACTTGAGATAAGCGATGATCGCTTTCGCGTCGGCGTGATTCATGTGATAGATGTGCATCGGCGGCCGCAGTTCTTCACCTTCTGGGCCAGTTCCCTTTTCCAGGATTCGCTCCCCTTGCTCCTCGGTAAAACTCGGAAATCCGGCCAGCGGTGGCGCGTGATCCGCCCAATTCGAAATAGGCGCAACCGGCTTGATCCATATGGGTGCGCCACGCAGCCACGCATCCGCTCGCAATTCACCACGCCCGTCGCGCGGTGTGTGGCACTCCGAGCATTTCGCGACTTCTTCCACCAGATAGCGGCCGCGCTCGACCTCGCCTTTTTCACCGACGCCAGCATTTTGCGCGAACGTAATCGAACGCTTCGCTGGCAGCATAAGCAATGTTGCTGAAATTCCCGCCGCTAAAACGATTGCCCCCAACCCATACCCGCCAAAAGCTTTCATACTCACCCCTGAATTTATCTTCCCCATTCTTAACGTCTGTCTTCATCGCGTGGATGATTCGTCTCTGGTTGTCGCGATTGTATCTTGAGATGATTTCTGCTTCCACCTTCAGCCCTTCACAAAATAGTACCCCACGAGCCAGTTGTGGGGAATTGGTTGCAGCAATCCGCTTTTGTATCCGAGAACTACTTCCAACCTTCTCGAGGATAGTATTTAAACGCATTTCGCTTTTATCCTCGCGAATTTAATCGGAACCGCGCTGGCCCGCGTGCGAAACGTTTCGAGGACACTTCTCCCCGCATCGAGCACCCCTGTACCGGCGGTCAGTGTACGAACGACCGGTGAGATCCGCGAAACAACCCCGGCGCCTTCGCCCAAAGCCGCGATTCGTCTTGGGATAATTAGGGCAGCGGTATTGCCCGCCAAGGAGAATCGCACTCATGAAACGCATTTTGGTACCAGCCCTCATTCTCGTTGCATCGTGTGCCTTGCAAGCAAAAGACAAACCCGCCTACCAAAACGGCTTATTGACTAAAATGGACTCGGCGTCCTGCGGATCCGAAGAAAAAGGCGGGAGCACCGTCGCCGGAGACATCCTCGGCACCGACGGTCAACACAAGAAAACCCAGGAACTGCTTTGCCAGGAATACACTCTTCAAACCGACCGCCTGATTTTCCGCATCAGAGCGAAAAATGAAAAGCACCCGGCCATCCTTCCCATCGGCGAAACAGCTCAATTCAGGCTGCACAAAGATCGGCTCCTGCTGCGCGTACCGCAAGCGGACGGTAAAGAGCGCGAGTACATCGTCGTTTCCATGACACCGCGTAGCGATGCACCCGACTCTGTCAACCGATCAGCTTCAGCGTTGCACCCGACGCTATAAATCTCAACACGCCACTCAGTACTTTTCCGGCTCATAATCGGCATAGGGGGGACGGTTGCCCGTCCTCCCCTGCCACACCACCGTACATGCGGGTCCGCATACGGCGGTTCAGTGAGTTGAGCCCTGACGGGCCGTGAGGTTCGAG
>JAUTXJ010000311.1 GCA_030838075.1 Acidobacteriaceae bacterium | reverse complement strand
TGTACATCGCGCGCGATCCGGCGATGGACCGCATCGTGGCGCTGAAAACTATCCACTCACTCGCGCTAAGCGGGCCGCAAGCCGAAGAATTTCGCGAGCGCTTTTATCGTGAAGCGCGGGCCGCAGGGGGACTCTCGCATCCAGGTATCGTGACGATATTTGACGTCGGCGAGCAAGACGGCGTGCCGTACCTGGTGATGGAATTTATCGAGGGCCGCACGCTGGCGGAGACCGCAAAAAATGGCCAACGATTTACCTTCGAGCGGGTGTGCGAGATTGGACAACAAATCGCTGAGGCGCTCGCATATGCGCATAAACACGGAGTGATTCACCGCGACATCAAGCCCGCCAACATACTGCTGACTTCCCAAGAAAAATACGGCGTTGAACGCCCCAAGATTACCGATTTTGGTGTCGCGAAACTGGGCGCCGCGCAACTCACTTCCACCGGGCAAATTCTTGGAAGTCCCGCGTTCATGCCGCCAGAGCAATTTACCGGCGCGCCGATTGACGGACGCAGCGATCTATTTTCGCTGGGCGTGATTTTGTACTGGATGGCCACGGGAGAGTACGCGTTCCCGGGCGAATCGATCACCGCTGTTTCCTACAAAGTAGTGAACACCGAGCCAATCGCACCTCGAAAATTGAATCCCGCGGTGCCTTCCGCCTTCGATCAAATTATTTTGAAGTGCCTGGCCAAGGCGCCCTCTGACCGTTACGCTTCAGGGGATGACTTGGCTCATGACTTGGCCGCGTTGCGAGCGGGACGTACCGCTGCAGAATTGCAGGCGCCAGTCCCCATTTCCGTTCCCGTTAATTCCAGCACGGGTATGGATGTCACTCTGGATTCAAATCCCGCAGCGTTACCAACGACCCCAGCTGTCCGACAAATTGCCGCTGCGGTGATACGTCCGACAACTGCGCCGCAAAAAAAGCGAACTGGGTGGATCGGCACGACCATCGGCTTGATTTTTGCCGCCTTACTTCTTGCAGGTGGCTGGTACGGCTACGCGCACCGCGAGCGGATTGCGACAATCCTGGATCCCAACTCGGGGACGGAGCCTGTTGCTGACACGACGCCCTCCGAAGCAACGTCCAAGACCGACAAAACCGCAACGCCGCCGAATCGCCAGCCGCGAACCGAAAATTTGAATAAGCAACCGGCCAAGAGCGGCGCCAGGAATACGATCCCTTCAAGGACTACCGTTTCAGCTCTGCCTCCTCCTCCTCGTGTGGACTTCGATCCAAAACAGCTGGACCCCAACGCCAATGCGAAGTTAAAAATTGAAGCCGAGCACTTTCCAGCCAATGTCGCCTTTGTTGTGGAGATGGGCGGCAAAGTCTACTTTGATCGGGGCGGAAACAATAACCAGCAGCTATTTGACGACCTTTACGTGCCTCCGGGAGTCACCGAGTTTCGAGTGATCGCCGGGGAAGGCGCAAATCGAAAAACTTCCAACATCGTGAGCGCGGAATTCAAGCCCAAGAAAAAGAAAACTCTGCGCATCGAGTTGCGGACGCAAGGCCAGAAGAATGGGTCCGAAGTGCCGTCAGGGGTTTATGCCGACTCGCAAATTGTGGTGACCCTCAAGTAAGCCAAGGTTCGATCCTCAGCCAAAAGCTAGGCAGCCGTGCCAATCGCAGTTACAATACAAACCTGCCACACTCCCGTATCTCAAGAAACGCTATTGGAACCGATACTTAAAACAGAAAATCTGTGGAAGCTCTACCGCGCGGGCAAAGTGGAAGTCCCCGCTTTACGCGGCGTGAATTTCGAAGTGCAACCCGGCGAATCCGTAGCGGTTATGGGTCCCTCCGGCTGCGGCAAATCTTCCCTGCTCTACGTAATCGGCGGGATGGCGCAGGCTTCCAAAGGCACCGTCCTCGTCGACGGCAACGAACTCACCACCATGAGCGACGCCGAGCGCACCCGCCTCCGGCGCCACAAAATCGGCTTCGTCTTTCAGCGTTTCAATCTGCTACCCACCCTCACCGCCAAAGGCAACATCGCCATCGCCCAATTCATTCACGGAAATGGCTTCGATCCCCATCGCTTTGACGTAGTCACCAAAATGTTGGGTCTCTCCGGACGCCTCCAGCATCGCCCCTCGGAATTATCGGGCGGCGAACAACAGCGCGTGGCCATCGCCCGCGCCTTGATCAACGAACCGAAAATTCTTCTCGCCGATGAGCCGACAGGTAATCTCGATTCCAAGAATTCCGAAATCGTGTTACAGATGCTTCGCCAGCTCAACAAAGAACTCGGCCAGACTATCGTCATGATCACCCACAACCCCGAAGCCGTCGTCTATTTCGATCGCGTTGTGCACATGCGCGATGGCGTCATCGTCGACGGCATTCCAGCGGATTAGCATGGCCAGCTTCGGAAAAATTCTTTCCCGCGCATTTTTCTGGTCGTACGAACGCGGCACCTGGCAATACGACATCGCCGTCGCCGTCATCCTGATCTTCGCCCTGCTCACGCCGCGCCACTGGTTCCACGACCAACCCGCCAGCGGCGTTCCCGCGGCTCCTGGCCAGGTGCTGCTCCTCTCGCAGGACGGCAATCGCGAGACCTATCGCGTGGACACTCGCGTCCTCGCACCACCCACCAAGCTCGCCTTGCAAAACGATCTGCACAACGCCTTAAAAGAGGCCTTACCCGACCTGCACAAAGGAAATTTTTCGATCGTGAAAATCGAACCGGAACGCGACGAACAAGGCACCGCCATCGCCTATCACGTCGAAATTCGCCGCTGACCATACGCCTCGACGAATTTCTTCAGCCGCCCTGGAGTCGTAGCGGTCATGGCGGACCCTTTTGAAACGGCACACCCTCTGTGCGCGTCTCTTTGTTATGCTAGGATTCGCGAAAGATTAAGAGTTAGCGTCGACCACATAGGGGCCTCGATTGAGACGTTTTTCCTTGTTCTTCTTATTTCTCAGTGCGATTTTTACAGCTTCTGTGACTCCAGCTTCTCCCCCCCAGGAAAAGCAATGGACCACCGACGGTGTGCTGGCCATGATGGATAAATCCGCTCGTGATTTTCATACCCTCACCGCCGACATCGAGCACATCAAATACACCGACGTAGTGAAAGACACTTCCACGGAAACCGGCAAGCTCCTGGTGCGTCGCGATGAAAAAATGCGTATCGAGTTCTACCAGCCCGACCGCCGCACGATCCTTCGCACTGGCGATTCCCTCTTCGTCTTCACTCCCAAAATCAATCGCGTCGAGGAATATGACCTGGGCAAAAATCGCGATTTGGTCGATCAATATGTCTTGTTGGGCTTCGGCACCAAAAGCGAAAATGTAAGGAAGAGTTACGACGTCAACGTCATCGGCGAGACTGAGCTGGATAACAAGAAAACCGTACAGATCGAGCTCATCCCAAAATCCGACCAGATGCGCAAGCAAATCGCCAAAATCCAGATGTGGATTGACGAAGCTTCCTGGCTACCCATACAGCAAAAGTTTTTAGAGTCCGGTTCCGGGGACTTCCTGATTTTCCACTACACCAACGTCATGAAGAATCTCAAGATCGGCGATAACCAATTCAAGCAGGATTGGCCCAAGGGCGTTACTCGCACCAAACCCCGCTCCTAGCGTTAATCCGTGGCCTTAACGCATCTCGAGATCTTCAAGCCGTACCTTACTTAGTTGTCTTGCGATTTTTTGCCGCCTGCTCGCTCCGCACTCAACAACTGCTCTTTACGCGAAAGTCCCCATCGATAACCTGCTAGATTTCCATCTCCCCGAATCACCCGGTGACACGGCACCACAATCGAAACAGGGTTCCTCGCACAAGCGCTCGCCACCGCGCGCACCGCCCTAGGCTGCCCCAATGCCTGCGCCACTTGAGTGTACGTGCGCGTCGTCCCACGCGGAATTCGCTGCAGTTCCTGCCACACGCGCCGCTGAAACGCCGTCCCCTGCACATCCAGCGGCAGCTCCAGACTCGACGGCTTGCCCTCGATCTGTCGCACAATTTCGCCGACCCACCGCTGATACGATTCTTTCGCAGGGGCAATCTCCGCGTGCGGATATTCTTCTCGTAGTTCGCCAATCAATTCCCGCTCCGCCTCACCCAGATAAACCGCCGAAACACCCTTTTCCGTAGCCGCCACCAAAACTTTTCCCATCGGTGATTTTGCAATCGTGTATTCCAGCTTCATGCCCTTCCCTCCCTTTTGATAAGCCGCAGGCGTCATCCCCAGTTGCGCATCGCTGCGTTCGTAAACGCGGCTCGATGAGCCATAACCCGTTTCATACAGCGCATCAGTAATATTTTTTCCCGAGCGCAACAAACTCTTGAAGCGATTCAACCGCAGCGCATCCGCCAAATCACGCGGCGCCAACCCGGTCACTTGTTGAAAAGCGCGCCGCAACGCCGATGGCGTTACCGCAAGCCTTTGGGCCAGTGTAGCAACACGAAAAATCTCTTCCTCGCCACGCGCCAATTCACGCGCAGCCCGTTCCACCAATCGCAGCGCCCCCGATTTTTCGTTAGGCTTGCAGCGCAAACACGGACGAAACCCTTGCTTTTCCGCTTCCTCACCACTGCCAAAGAACACCACGTTCCGCCGCAATGGCCGCCGCGCCGGGCACGATGGCCGGCAATAGACGCCTGTGGAAACCACGCCCAGAAAGAACGTTCCATCCGCTCGCGCGTCACGAGCCAGCGTGGCGCGCCAATACCGTTCCGCTGCGTTTGCGTTTATCTTCGGTCCCGCTTGTGTCATCGCATTATTCATATTGCACTCGTCAAAATTAACGCACCCAGAAAAACAAAGCTATCCGCTAACGCGCACCAAAGCCAGCCCCGTTAATTTTTCCTATTGACCGCATAATTCGGGAGCTTTATTATGCAAAGT
>JAUTXJ010000295.1 GCA_030838075.1 Acidobacteriaceae bacterium | reverse complement strand
AATACCGCGATCGCCGAGCTTGTGCAGGATTGGAGCACCCCGCAAGGCTCGGAACTTATTCAACTGCTAATGGCCACCGTCCCGAAAACGCGGGCCGCCCACTAGCCCATCAGTTCCGCAGATTTTCCAAGCCCCCACGCTTTCGAACGTGGGGGCAGCTTCAAATGAAGCCGCAATAAAACGCAACCTTACAAAAGGAGAACGAAATGTCAACAACTGCAACGGCACTAACGATCCCGCCAGACGACCCCAAACGAAATCTCACGCTGGGGCAACCCGACCACCTCGCGCACATCGGTCTCGTCGGCGATACCTACACGATCACCGTGGCGGGCGACGACACAGATGGACGATTCTGCGTAATTGATATGCACATCCCGCCAGGCGGCGGGCCGCCACCGCATCGGCATGACTTCGAGGAGACCTTTATCCTGCTCGAAGGGGAAATGCAGGCAACGTTCCGTGGCAAGAACTCGATCGTGCGCGCCGGCGACACCCTGAATATCCCCGCCAATGCTCCACACCAGTTTCACAATGTTTCGAGTGGTCCGGTACGAATGCTCTGTATCTGCTCCCCTGCGGGACAGGAGAAATTCTTCATGGAGGTTGGGGTACCGGTGGCCACGCGTACGACGCCCCCGCCTAAGCTGGGTGAAAAAGAGCAGGCCGCATTCATTGAGAGGGTTAAGGCACTTGCGCCAAAGTACCGAACTGAACTTCTTCGAGAAGCGTAGCTCGCAAGTTCGTAACGCCATCTACCACTGGCAAAACCTTTGCGGTCGAATCGGGCCTCGGGGCATCCGGGTCAACGTCATCATTCCCGGCCCGGTGAAAACGCAGATTAGCAAGAAAGGCGGCCAATCCGAACAGCAGCAAAAGAACTTTGAAGAAGCGACTATAGCCAAATCGCCTTTGAAACGCTTCGCCACGGCTGACGAGGTTGCCCGGCTCGTGCGGTTCTTGTTGTCCGAAGACTCTAGCTACATCCTCGGCTCGGAAGTAATCATTGATGGTGGCTTCCGCCTGGCCTGACAAACACGAACAATTAATTAAGGATAAAATATATGAATTCACTCAACACCAACCGGACCGCACACCTCCTCGCGCTCATGAAGAAGGGCGACGACGCCTTCAACGCCCGCGATGTCGCGGCGATGAATGCGACACACCACCCAGACCTCATCGCGCACGTCACAGGGAGCGCAAAGCCGATCTTCGGACGGACAGCGCACGCCGCGATGATTCAGCAGATGCTTCGCATCTTCCCCGACGTCCATGTCCACAACAACCCATACCCAATCCAGTTCGGAAGCGGCGATTGGATAACCGTAATCACCCGCACCACCGGAACCTTCGCCGGAGAGATGAAGCTGCCCGACGGCAAGGTGATCGCCCCGACAGGAAAAGCGTTCGACCTCAACTTTTCCACAACCGCCAAGTGGGACGGAGACGTGATGGTTGAAGAGTTCGTCTTCTGGGACTCCGCTCTGCAAGCGCAGCAGATCGGCCTCGCCTAATCGCGAAGGGTGGCTTGATGAACTCATAATCCAAAGGCGCAAGACACGGTGGAAGGACTTGAGGATTTATTATTCTACAAACAATCAGTGGAAAAATCAGAACGGCAAATTTTAGTGACCACGGCTTAATCAGCGCGGAGACAGCAATGAAAATGCCACTCGGTAGTCGAATTCTTTTCTCACTTTCAGCACTAGGGCTTGCAGTTGGTGCTCACATGGCTGATTTTTTCAGCAACACTCACATCTTTAATGACCGCTGGCCACCGCACGCTAAATTCCATACCGGCCAGACCCTCTCGATGTCGATTCTACTGGGCGTGATGACTGTGTTTTTCGCCTGGCGAAAAACAGCGGATAACAAGACGACGGTTTATGCCGCAGCAGGATTCGCGGCCCTTTATTGGATAACGCAAGCAACAGCCATCCTCTATCCGAACACAGCTTTTTATGATCCGGAGTTTGTCACTGCCAACAGCTTTCCGCTTGGCCTTCCGGGGCAGGCGTATTTTGAAATCGGTTTTCTTGCCGTAATCGGACTTGCCAGTTGGCTAGCGCTACGCAAAGACGCGCGTTGGGGCCGAATAATCCTTTAGCATGAACCACAACTCTATCACAGCCCAGCTCACCGATTCCGGCGGACAACCTCGAAAAGAAAATGAACCTTTCAGGAAATCATTTATAAAACGGTTCAACACAGTAAATGAATAAGGAAAAAGAATATGAAAATGAAAGTATTTGTCACAGGTGCCACAGGTTTCCTATTTTTAAATCGGCCTCACCTCAGCTTTGTCCACCCAAGAAACCGGGGAATCTTCCGTGACCGAAAAAAACCAAATCCCTGATTCACGTATTGTGTGGCCGCCTGACAACTCGCCTGCACTGTCAGGGGTCTTCGCGCAAAATATCATTGAGATCGCAGCGACGCCGGAGAGGGTGTGGTCACTGCTGATTGACTGTGTGCAGTGGCCGTCTTGGTACAAACATTGTACCGACGTCTCCATGCTGCGGGGCGGGCCGCTCCTTTCTGCCCAATCGAAGTTTCGATTCAAGACGCTCGG
>JAUTXJ010000305.1 GCA_030838075.1 Acidobacteriaceae bacterium | reverse complement strand
CTTTTTGAAATTCAAAATTCCCACTCGCATCGAGCGAGTAGTGCGTGAGTAGTGTTTCCCTTGGAACCGCTAGCGTCTTGGGTTTGCAGACCTGTACGTCGGACAGGAGGTAGGGCCGCACTCGAGGAAATAAAAAGCGGGCAAGTTGTGCCCTCTTCGCGCTCGATGTGGAGCTTGACCTTTAACGAAACTGCTTTCGGACTTCGAAGCGGGAGTCTCGCCTCAAACGGCGAAACCTCGATGTGATCCTGTTCCCTTAGACGGTGAGTGTCAAGGAGAATCGAAAAACTCTTCTGTGCAAAGGAGCTGCGAAAAACGCGAATGACTAACCTTAATTTTTGCGATTGCTTCGTCAATGCCACTTGACCGATGGCGGCGTGGCCATGGAGACCACGACAGCGCAATCCAGATGCGTGATAAAGGCTGCTAACCGGACATCAAGTGTGAAAACGGCTGACTCCCCAGAAGTCCGCTTCGAGGCCGTGGATCCTCGGTCAAACGTTTTCTAGGCCCAGGTTGTCATTCACCGCGTGTTTCAGTTTCTGTTTGCATCCCAGGTAATGCTCGGTCGTCTGAACCGATGCATGGCCGAGCAAGAACTGAATCTGTTCAAGTTCTCCCCCAGCCAAATGACAGAGCCGTGCGCAGGTGCGGCGTAAGTCATGCGGAGCGAGATTCTTGATGTCGACACGCTTCGCGGCTGCTTTGACGACGTGCCAGATAGCTTTCGGTGTGAGGCTTGCGCCCCATATCTTTCCTAGCCTGCCAACTCGCCGGAAGAGGGCACCTGTACTGATACTAGCTGCATCGGTCCACTCGTCAACAACGCGCTTTGCCCACGTCGGAACTGGCACGGTGCGAATGTGCTTTCCCTTGCCGATCAGGTCGGCGATTACCCAGTGCTCCTCACGGACTTGAAAATCTTCCAGTCCGAGTCCAACCAGTTCGGCGCGTCGCAAACCACAGCCAATCAATAACGCCAAAATCGCTCGATCACGCTTGCCTCGCAAGCTGTCTCCTTGCGGTTCCGCGAGCAAGGTTCTGGACTGTTCGACGGTCAGCCAGTTTCCGATCCGAATGCCCAAGCGTTTTGCGCCTTTAACGCGACCGATTCCAGCTGCCAGTTCGGGACTCAGGAGTCCCGTATCAGCTGCCTCATGTGCCAGCCGTCTGACAGCCGCTAAGCGCACATTTATTGTGGAGGGCGCCAGGTTCTTTTGTTCGAGAAAGAATCGATAACGAAGGACAACACTACGGTTGAAGGCCAAGCGCGGCTCGGAACAATACCAACCGATGAATTCATCGATGGCATGACCATACGACGTTTGGGAACTCGCCGCCGCAAGCGAGTTCAGAACTGCGTTCTTCGATTGTTCCAAGTCGGGCAGCCGAAGTATCGTCCTAGCTCTCGACCGTTTGTTTGTCTTTTTCCGATGTCCCATACTGGCGGCCTCCGCGCCGCGTTTAGTATGGTATCCACCTAGACGGCTTAACGACCCGAACGCCCTTTCCGGACAGCGGGCGGACCTGACGAATTGCCTGAGGCAACCGGTCTGATCAAGGAGCTGTTCATCATGGGCAACTTCCTAGTCACCGTATCCGCGCGAGTCTTTGTCTACCACCACTTTGCCTGCGAAGGAGCGGTAGACGTACGCGGAGTATCCGGCAGCAAGGATCATTCCCACAATCCACCAGACCAGCCCAATCTTCAAGCCGTAGTCACCTGCTTTGGCGGTTCGCACCGTCAACGAGTACGCCGTATTCCGCGCGGGCAGCACCATCGGATATACGCCGAAAACGATGCTCGTCAGCATCCCCGTCAAGTAGGCGCAGGACGCGAAGAATGCTTTTCTTTCATTGCGTCTTCGCAATTCGAAAACAACTCCGGCGATTCCCGAGACTGCAAGCAGCGGGAAAACAAATCCCACGGGCCAGGTCGTGAAGTTTTCCTTCACTTGAGGTTGCACCCTGAATGTCACCGCCGTCACTAGCGTCGTCAAAACAATCACGCCCCACCAGGCTCGCCCAGCCAGTTTTCCCGCGCGCGAACTCACTGCGCCACTGGTTTTCATTTGCACCCAGAGCCCGCCATGCATCGCCAGCGCGAGCAAAGCGAGCACGCCGACGAGAATCGTGTACCAGTCCAAGATTCCAGTTTCTTCCCCTAGGCGGAAATTGGTCCACAGCGGCTCGAAAAAATAACCGCTGGCATCCAGCGGGACGCCGCGCACTACGTTGCCCAGCGCGGCTCCGAAGAATACGGCCAGTAGCAGACTCGATGCGCAGAAAAGAAAATCCCACAGCGGATCCCACACTGCGCTTTTGATGTGATTCCGGAATTCGATCGACGCTCCACGAAGAATCAGAAGCCACAAAACAATCATCAGCGGCAGATAAAAACCGCTAAACCCGCTGGCATAGAGCGCGGGGAAAGCGAAATACATCGTTCCGCCCACCGCGATCAACCACACTTCGTTTCCATCCCACACCGGGCCGATGCTCGCCAGAACTTGCCGCCGCTCTTCATCCGTCTTCGCCACCCACAAATGGATCGCGCCAGCTCCCAGATCGAAACCATCCAGCAGCACGTACACCGCGATCATGAACGCAACGACGCAAAACCAGATCGTTTCCATCGTCCCCTCAATCCGCTGCCAGGACGGCTGCGTCTTCGCCGAACGGCTGTGCGCCGGGTTCCGGCCCCAGTTCAATTTCGTGGTAAAACAGGAACAGCCATAGAATCCCCAGTACGGTGTACAACCCCATAAACCCGATCAGCGTGAACCACGCATTTCCCGCCGCCACACGCGGCGAGATTCCCTGCGCCGTGCGCATCAATCCATAAATCAGCCAGGGCTGCCGCCCCAATTCCGCGGTCATCCATCCCGCCGTGTTAGCAATATACGGCAGCGGCACGCACAGCATCAGCGTCCAAAGCATCCACCGCGAATCGTACAAGGTTCCGCGCCACAGAAGCAGCGCCGCCACAAGCATGACTGCAATGAAGATCGTGCCCAGCCCTACCATCACGTGATAGCTGTAATAAAGCAGTGGAATCTGATCCGGCCATTCCGTCTGCGGAAAATCGGACAGGCCCTTCACGTCCGCGCGCCACTGCCGGTACGTCAGGAAGCTGAGCATGTTCGGAATTACCAAAGGATTGTCGAGCTTGCTTTTTTCCACGTCGGGCTGCCCGAGGATCACCAGCGGCGCGCCCCGCTGCGATTCGAACAGTCCTTCCATGGCCGCCAGCGTCACCGGCTGATGTTTCGCGACCAGTCTTCCCTGCATATCTCCTGTCGGAAAAAGTTGCAGCAGCGCCGCGAT
>JAUTXJ010000262.1 GCA_030838075.1 Acidobacteriaceae bacterium | reverse complement strand
ATGATTCAGGGAATCTTCTAAATTTCTAACCCCCGTCAGTTCCACCACAAATGCAGCGACTTCTGTCACGCGATTTTCAACGTCTCGAACAGGAAGGTATGTTTCGATCCAACGTCCAACGTCCTCCCGACCCGGCAACTTCGCCGTCAGTTCCCGATTAAATATTGGCTCGCCAGTCTCAAGCACTTGCTGCACCATGTCTTCAACTAGGGGTGCGGAACTGCCCAGGACATATCGAAGTTTCTTCCCGATGTGGTTCGAAACCGGAAGGGCATTCATCGCGGCCAATGCTGCGTTAATCGCGCGAAAACGAAACTGCGAATCGAGCAGCGCAACGCCCATTACCGGCGATTCAAACAGCGCCGGCAGCAGTGGGCCTAAAGTCCGGTGGGTGTTCGAGAGCACAAAAGCCGATTTCTGACGCGGGACGCGCTTTCCCAATTAAACTCACCCTGGATCGTATAGGTACTGAACGAGTACGTATCTAGATTATCATCAATGTCGTATTTTGCGGTACGTATTATTGGGAATTGCGCGCCTTTTGCTAGCGGCTTATAAGGCCACAAAGCTTCCCGACACGCGTCCTCGGGGAGAAGCCATCGGACCACTCAGACACAGAAGAACTGCGGGACCCGGGGCCTAGTACTGGTTCCCGCGAAACAATTCGTCATCCCAGGGACCGATTGTTAAGGAGGCGTCATGATCCGCGTGTTTGTAGTTTGTGATGACCCTGCATTCTGCGAGACGCTCGATAACTTCTTCAATTTGCAACACAATTTTCAAGTGTGCGGCAAGGCCCCGCGGAATCTGGCGGCCGTCCAGAAGGCCCGCACGTTGCTCCCGGATGTCGCTATTATTGTGGCCAATGGCGTTCATGAGTTTAAACTTATCGATAATTTTAAGAAATCAATGCCACAACTTCCTCTTTTTTTCATGACCACCACTCCAAGCATTGAGATCGAAAAGAAAGCCTTCATGCATGGCATCGATGCGGTCTTTTCAGTGGACGATGAACTCACCTCCGTGGCATTGAACGCCCGAGAAGTTTGCCCAGAAAAGCGTGTCGCCGCGGCGTAGCTAGACCGCCATCCACATGCTTGAATAAGGCTGTTTGCGATAGAACCAATTTTCCTGTGGTATTCCCACACGAACTCATGGCACACTTGTGGTCATACCACAGGAGCCACATGACCGCAGCCAAACTCGATCTCCTACAAGGCACCTTGGATCTTATGGTCCTTCAGACCCTTACCGCCATGGGACCGCTCCACGGCTACGGCATCGCGCGCCGCATCGAGCAAGTCAGCGGCGATAAAGTTTTTTTGAATCAGGGCACCATCTACGCGTCGCTGGTGAGATTGCAGCAGCGCGGATGGATCTCCAGCGCGTGGGGCGTTTCGTCCAACAACCGCAAGGCCAAGTTTTATTCCATTACTAAAAAGGGCCGCAAGCAACTATCTGAGGACGCCGTGAACTGGCAAAGACTAGCGAGCGTCATGAGTCGCGTTCTCGGTATGCAGGAAGGTGGCGAGCAATGATCGACCGGCTGCAACAATGTTTTCATCGCGCAACCTCCATTTTTCGCCGCAAGAAACTGGACCATGACCTGGACGCCGAATTGGCCGCGCACCTCGAATTGGCCATCGAAGAAAATCTGCAGCGCGGCCTAACCCCTCAGGAAGCTCGTCGCCAGGCACTGATCCGTTTCGGCGGAACACAACAAGCCATCGAACAGCATCGCGACGCTCGCGGACTACCCGGCCTGGAAATCTTATTCCAAGATTTGCGCTACGCCGTTCGCGCATTGTTCAAAAATCCCGGATTCACAATTGCCGTGGTGGTCACCTTGGCCCTCGGCATCGCTGTGAATGCCACCATGTTCAGTCTCGTCAGTGCTTTTCTGTTGCGGCGTCCGGTGGTCCACGAACCGGATCGCGTGGTCGTAGTTACTTCCATTAATCCCGCGCGAGGATTTCTCCCCGACACGAATCCTGTCTCTGCGCCAAATTACTTTGCGTGGCGCGAAGCCAACGATATTTTCTCAGATATCTCCGCCGCAGACGAGTACCGCACTGTCAGTTTGACCGCCGCGCAGGGCAAACCGGAGGCGCTTCCTTCCGCCGCCGTTTCGTCGAATTATTTCGACGTGCTGGGAGTGGCCGCGCACCTCGGCCGCACCTTTTCCGAGGGAGAAGATCAACCCGGGCGTGATCACGTCGTTATCCTGAGCCACGAACTCTGGCAGCGACGTTTCGGGTCGAACCCTTCACTCATCGGCAGCACCATCCGCTTAAACCGTGAAAACTATGTGGTGATCGGTGTAATGCCCGCCAGTTTTCGTTTATTGGGTTTCACACCGCAAGTCTGGACCCCGCTGACGTTGACGGTAGCGGACCGAGCAACCTCGGCGCGCAAAGATCACAACCTGCATGTGTTCGCGAGATTAAAACCTGGTGTGACTCTCGAACAAACTCGCCTGGAAATAAGCAACCTGGCGCGCCGCTCCGAACAAGACTTTCCCGAAACTGAAAAAGGTTGGAGCGCCGCAGTGCGTACTTTGCCCGATTTCCTGGTCTACAACTTTGGTATTCGCAACGGATTGGCGCTGATGATCACCGCCGTCGGATTCGTTCTCATGATGGCCTGCGCGAACGTAGCCGGTTTACTTTTAGCCCGCGCCACCGGCCGTCAAAAAGAGCTGGGCATCCGCATTGCGCTCGGCGCCGGAAGACTCCGCATCATCCGCCAATTATTAACCGAGGGCCTATTGAACGCCTTAATTGGCGGCGGCGTAGCGCTTGTCCTTGCCTATTGGGGCGTTAACTTTGTAGCCACAAAAATGACCTTCAACGAAGCCATCAGCGCGGTCCCATTAACTCTCGACCGCAACGTTTTGCTATTCGTTCTGGGTGTCTCCGTGTTTTCCGCGGTGTTGTGCAGCCTCGCCCCCGCGCTCAGAGCATCGCGAACTGATATCAATACCGTTTTGAAGGCCGAAAGTCGAGCGGCCTCCGCCGGACGATCTCATAGTCGACTGCGAAACATCCTGGTTACCGGCGAAATCGCCTTGGCCATGTTTCTTCTCATCGGCACCGGCTTGCTGATCCGCGGACTGTATGTCGTTGAGCATCAAAATTTGGGATTCAAGCCAGAGCATCTCCTTACCGCAGGTGTGACGTTGGACAGCGCACGTTACAAAGATGCCGCTCAGCAAGTTTCTTTCGTTCGAGAAATCATTCCTCGTCTTCAACACATTCCTGGCGCCGGCACCGTGGCTGTCACCTCCGACTTACCGGCCACCGGCCCCGGCAGTGTAACCGTGCAAATT
>JAUTXJ010000254.1 GCA_030838075.1 Acidobacteriaceae bacterium | reverse complement strand
CGATCCAGTTTGTGCGAAGCCTCAGCAGCCCCACCAGCCCCAATAGGCCCGGTGGCCCCAGTGGCTAATGTCGAGCGCGAAGCCAGAAGTGTCGTCGCCAAAGAACTGCCAATAAATGTGCGTCGGTTCATGCGCCGCATTGTACTCCTCCAGCCCCAAATGGGAATAGCATTCCCCAAAAAATTAAAACCAAAATAACCAGAAAAAAGCGGCGCCCAATAGAGCGCCGCCGCTTCACCGCGAACTCTTAAAACTGGAAGCGTAATCCAAATTGCATGATGCGCGGCGCATGCGCGCCCGTTAGGTGCAGGAAGCTGGAAGTGCTCAGACTCGCCGCAGAGCCTGGATCCCCCGTATCCATATCCGCCCGGGTTCCTCCAGGCGCGCCGATGATGCTGTTCCCGCTGACCGCGTTATATTGCGTGTGGTTGAAGAGGTTAAACACCTCCCATCGGAACTGGAAGCCCATCTTCTCCTTGATGGGGAACTGCTTAAACAGTCCGGCATCGAAGTTTATTCTGCCCGGCAGATATAGTGTGTTTCGCCCTACGTTCCCGAAAGTCAGGCCCGTTGGTAGCGCATAGGCTGCCGGATTGTAACGGAGCGGACCAAAAACGGAGCTGGCGGCCGCCTGTTGCGCCGCCGTTACCGCATGCGGATCGCCGACTTGGTCCGGACGCGAGCCTGTGCCCACACCGTTGCCTACCCCAGCGTTATCTCCATAAGTAGTCCCGTTTGTTACGCTGAACGGCAGTCCGCTCTGCGCAACAGTAATGCCGGACACCTGCCATCCGCCCAGCAGGGTATGCATCAGACCTGCTCCCTTGAAAAATGGCACGGCATATACATAGCTGATGGACGCGTTGTGCCTCAGGTCGAAACTCGAGCTGCCGCGATTGGCGGCGATGTTGTAGGAATTCACGAACGACGCATCTGCTTTATCCGAAGAGTCGTCAATGGAATGGCTGTAAGTGTAGGCCACGCTGACTGTCAGCGCCCCGACAGTGCGATTTGCTGACGTCTGAAAGGCATGGTAGCTGGAATTCGCCACATCCCTGATCAAGTTGATATCGCTGAACCCAGGAAAATTAGTGCGCTGCGCGTCTACATTGACGTTCTGGCAAGCTACGTTCAGATTGGTCAACGCTTGTCCCGTTACCGGTACACCGCTAAACGTTGTCAGCGTGCTGCAATCTCCCGGATAAATGATGTTCCCCACGGGGTCCGTAATAGCCCCGGTGATCGGTTCGCCAATCTTGTACGGATTCCCGGAAGTTAACGGCAAGATCTGGTTCGCGTTGCTGAGCAGCGTCAAATGCGTACCTTTGCTCCCAACATACGCGGCGGAAAATACAATGTGGCTCGGCAGTTCTTTCTGAATGCTGAGGTTCCATTGCTGCATGTACGGCCAAACTGCCTTGTTGGGAATGGAAGTTAGAGTTTGCGGAAACAGCGAACCCCCGCCGGCTCCTACGCTCGTATAATCGGGAATATTGTTTTGCGATGAGGTGATCACTAGCGGCGCGGAGCCCTCGAGCAATTCGGTGTTGCCCTCGTTTCCGTTGGTGTGTTCAAAAAAGATTCCGTAGCCGCCCCGGATGGCCAACTTGCCGTCACCCTTCGGATCAAAGGCGAATCCAATGCGCGGCGCGGGGTTAAACAAATGTCCCTTCAGGCAGCCTGCATTCGAAGACGCGCCGACACCAGCGGTGGGAAATGCCGCAAGAATTGGGCCCGGCACCGCAGAGGTTCCCCCTGCTCCGCCACACTGAACGACGCCATTGAACGGATTTCCTGTACCGGCGATCAATGCTCCAGAAGCTGGGTCGATTGCGGGCGAATTGCCCGAGACGAACGTCGATGGGTCAAAGTTAAACGCCTGCCGGTACTTTTCTCGATAGGTGCCAAATAAGCTCACCCGCAAGCCGAGATTCAACGTTAAGCGGTTCGTTACCCGCCAGTCGTCTTGGAAATAAGGCTCGACGATCTTGTAGCGGTTGTAATACTTGGTCTGCGCGCTCCACTGTTTGTAATTTCCAATTGCGCCTAGCTGCAGATCCGCGAATGCATTTCCCGTCGTGAACAGCGAAGTGGTGTCGAACGTGAGAATACCCTGCACGTCCGGCGAATTCGCTTCGTTCTTTTGCGCAAACGCCGCATAGGCGCCGAACTGGAAGGTGTGCGTACCCAGCACCTTGGTCACATTGTCGCGGTAGGTGTATGTCGGGTTCGCATTGACCCACGGAAAATATCCGGTGTCTTGACCAAAGCTTCCGCCGTATGCCAGGTTGGTCTGCAATTGAATCGACGGCAGTTTTCCGCCGAAGCCATTCGGAAACAGCGAGCCCATCGCGAAATCAGCAGGAAGCGGCGGTTCATTCAATGCAGTCAGAAATATGTGGTCTGCCGTGTAGCTGGCCACAAATTCATTTAATAGCGACGGCGTGATATTTGCCGTAAGCCGTGCGATGAAGCTCGTTCCGGGCCCCACGAAACTCGTATTAATGTTTTGAAAATTCGAATTGCCGTTTCCCCACAGTGGGTTGGGCACCACCGTATTCCAGGAATCGTGGATGTACCGAAACGTCAGCCGGTAATTATCCGTGAGATTGTGATCCAGTCGAATCAGTTCTTCGCGCCACCTGGTCGACGGTGAAACTGTCTGCGTCACCGCCGGGAAGCCGCCATTCGTCGTGTTGGCCCTGGGAATCAGACTCATAAGTGCCAGGCCAGTACTGCTTATCGGAACTTGCGCTGGATTCGCCACGTTCGGACAATCCGCACCCGGACACAGGTCGGTGAAGTCTCCGAATCCCGTTTGGTTGCCGCCCACCAATCCGCGCTCGGCATCCGAAGGTACGTTTTGCGTAATCGTCGTTGGATTCTTCTCCCTCCGCCACTCCTGAGACCAGAAAAAGAAGGTTTTCTTCTTGTCAGAATTGTAGTGGCCCGGAATATAGACCGGCCCGCCGATCGTGTAACCAAAATCATGCTTGCGGTACAGCGCCTTTGGCTGTGTCGGATCGATGCCCTGGTCCCATGCACGCGCATTGAAGGCTTCGTTGCGCCCGTAGTAATACGCGCTGCCATGAAATGTATTGGTGCCTGATTTTGTCTCCACTTCGATGGTGCCTGAAGCATTCCGTCCGTATTGCGCCCCGTAGTTGGAGGTCAGCACCTTGAATTCCGCGATTGATTCCAGGCTCGGATACACGTTCAGCGTGGCATTGCTGCCGTTGTCCATGTTGTCGCCGCCGTCCAATTCCCAGTTGTTGTATTCTTCGCGCCCTCCGTTCACGCTGAAATAAATGTTGGTCACGCCGACTTCCGCTTCGTCCGGACCCTGGTTCACCACTCCAGGCGTCAAGGTTGCAAGCTGCGTGAAGTTCCTCCCGTTCAGCATCAGTTGGTCGATTTGTTTCCCGGTAATCGTTCCGCCAAGTTCTGATGATGTGGTCTCCACTTGGGCGACGTTCTCGCCCGTCACTACAATCTCCTCATTCATTGACCCAACTGTCATGCTGACGTCCAGCCGCAATTTCTGCGCCACGTCCAGCACTACTCCTTTAGCCTCATACTTTTGGAATCCGGACGCAGTCACCGCAACGTCGTACGTGCCCGCCGGCAGGGCCGAGCCTACGTACGCGCCATCCGAATTTGTAGTGGTGTTGCGCGTAAGGTTCTGACCCGTGCTGGTGATTACCACCTCAGCATTGACCACTGCCGCGCCGGACTTGTCCGTCACCGTACCGCTGATGTATCCGGTATCCTGCGCGCGCGAAGTTTGCGGCACAAAAAATATGCCCACTGTCGTTATTAGCATCAATGCGGTGCGCACAAAAGCTCTGCGCAAAATCGCCACCATAGCAGGACTGCTCTGTACCTTCACGTTAGGACCTCCAGGAATTTTAAATTGTTCGCCGTACAGGAAGGCGCAGCTTCGCCGGTGCCGGCATTGCTGCATTCGTTCGTCGGTCGGAACGGACACTTCATTCAAAACGGCCCCACCACTCGACCTTCGCAGGAACGCACCGGTTGGGTCTATTAAAACGAGTTAATATTGGAAAAAAGCTCTTGTGTCAAGCGCCAAATATCCGCCTTCATCCCACCCGTCACTAGCGAGCTCACCCGTTTCAACACGCCCCACCTGCGATCCTCTGCGTTTTGTACGTCGCGGCTTTAGCCTGCCCACCTAGGTGGGCCGCCACGTCAGGCGGCGTCCGGCTTCAGCCCTGAAGCGCTTGGTCGAATAGACCGTGAATATCCATTGACCGTGAAGGAAGATTCGCTGAAGACCCAATGTAAACGAACTTACCATCGGACTTCTCCAGCCTCGCCTTGTATTCCGCCTTTTGCTGCTGGAAACTACCAGCGATGCTTTTCCCATCGCGTCATTTTTGCCTGGCTGCATTGTTCTCCGCCTTGATGCCATGCTGCGGCGAACCAACTGCCATGCCCGCTGTATATCCCCCCTCCGGACCGTCGCAAGCGTCAAAGAGCAAAAATCCCATACCCGAAAGCTCACACACTAACCTGCTCGTAATATTTGCCGAAGGCGAAGCCGCGCTACGCACCGGCGACCTCCCGCTGGCCGAAAAAAAATTCCGTTCTATTCTCGCCCTGGACCCCCAGTCGGGCTCCGCATATGCAAATCTCGCCGTAATCGCCATGCGCCGTAAACAATGGGACCACGCGCTAGCGCTTCTGCAAAAGGCCCACAAGCTCGAGCCTCAGATCGCCGGCATTGAACTGAACATCGGGCTCGTACAATTTCACCGCGCCAACTACGCTGCCGCCATCGAACCCCTCTCTTCCGTCGTCCGCGATCAGCCGGACTCCCAGCAGGCGCGTTACCTTCTCGGCCTCTGCCAGGTTTTTACCGAGCAATTTGCCGAGGCGCTCACTACTCTGGATCCGCTCTGGTCTGAAATGTCTGCTGACGTGATGTATCTATACGTTCTCGATATAGCCGCGCAAAGCGCCGGTGACCGTGAGCTTGACGAAAAAATTCTTCAGCGCATGTTACAAATCGGCGGCAATACCGCGGAGTATCACCTCATTCTCGCCAAGGCCTATCTCAATCGTCAGGAACCCGAAAAAGCCCTCACCGAGTTAGCTCAGGCTTCTGCCGCCAATCCAAACCTTCCTTTTTTGCATTTCAATTCCGGCCTCGCCTACGTGCGTTCTGGCGACAATGATCGCGCCGAATCCGAATTTCGCCAGGACATCGTCATCGAGCCCGACCTTCCCGACAACGACGAGCAACTGGGTTTTTTGTATTCGCATCTGCAGCGCAACGACGAAGCGGAAAAAGCTTTTCGCGATGCCTTGCGCTACGATCCCAAAAGAACCGCGTCGCTGCTCGGCCTCACCAAGCTTTATCTTCAAGAACAAAAATACAAACAGGCGCTGGCCACCGTTGATGCTGCTCTGAAACTCGCGCCCAACAGTCAGAACGCTCATTTCATGCGGGGCCAAGCATTGCTACGCGAAGGCCGTCGTGAAGAAGGCCGCCAGGAACTTGCCGCCGCTCAGAAGTTGCTAAACTCTGGCCTGGAGAAAGACCGAGCCGCCCTAAACGAAGATCGCGTCCCGAATCCCGAATTAACCCAGCAACCATAATTCGTATTTCTTCCGCGGTTCGGACGCCGCGTAGGTTTGCACATCCCTGTTTGCTATACGTGGGGAATTTGTGTCGCGTTAAATCGGCGGTGCTTTCCATCTTCCGCGCGCCGTTTCCAATATTTCCGCGACGGCCAAAACTAACTCATCCTCGTTCGGCCTGCCAATCACTTGCACCCCAATTGGCAATCCTTTCGCTGAAAATCCTATCGGCACCGAAGCTCCCGGAAAACCCGCCAGATTCAACCACTGCGCGTGCCGCATCGTGTCGCGATAGCCGCAACCCGGCTGCCAGTTTCCTTCGCCATGTCTAAAAGCCGGCGACGCACAAACCGGCGAAAGCAAAATCGGCACATCGCGCATCTGCTTGATAATTTTTGCGCGCAAAATATCCCGCCTCACGCACGCACCCATGAACTCATCCACAGTCGGCTCAACTTTTAATCGCGCCACCGACAGGTATTCTCGAAACATCGAACTCAACTCTACCTCGCGCCCCTCCACCATCGGCTGAAACAAGTGCGCGATCATCGGCCCAAAGAAAAACCACCACAGCTCAATCGCCTGCTCCAGCCCTATCAGCGGAAATGGTTCAACGTGAAACTCTTCTGAAAGTAAACCCGCGGCTTTCTGAACGGCCTCACGAGTTTCTCTCGTAACGTCTCCCAACGCGTCCGACTCCAATATCCCCACACGCATTCCACGCAGCTCGCGTTCGCCAAAAGATCGCGCCTCAATCGCTGAAGAAAGCGCATCATCCGCATCCGGCCCCTTCATCACATCAAACAACGCCCGTACATCAGCCACCGTTCGCGCCATCGGTCCCACCACGCCCAACCACCCAAATCCCCCAGCCCCACGCGGAAAATGTCCCGTCCCAGGAATCCGTCCCGGAGTCGGCTTCAACCCGCTGATCCCGCAAAAATGCGCCGGCACGCGCACCGATCCTCCACCATCGCTCCCCACTCCTCCCATCGCACAACCCGACGCAATCGCCGCCGCTTCGCCTCCGCTCGACCCGCCCGCCGATCGCGAAAGCTCCCAGGGATTACTCGTATTTCCAGACAATGCATTGTCCGTCTCGTACGCCATCAAAAATTCCGGCACATTGGTATTTCCAATCAAAATCGCACCTGCCGCCTTCAGTCGCGACACCAGAACCGCATCCTCGCTCGCCACATAATCCGCGCGCAGCCGCGAACCCGCCGGGCACGGCCACCCCGCTATATCAATACAACTCTTGATCGAAATCGGCACGCCGTGCAGCATGCCCACCGCATCTCCGCGCAAAACGCTCGCTTCCGCCGCAAGCGCCAGTCGCCGCGCTCCTTCTGCATCGACATGCACAAAAGCATTTAAATTCGGTTGTAATTTCTCAATGCGCGCAAGATGTGCCTCAATAACTTCGCGAGGAGAAATCTCCCTCATTCGAATTTCTGTAACAATTTCAGCGATGCCCGCGAAATAAATGGAATCCATTTTGTCTCAGGCGAGAGTAAGCGCCACGCCGCCGCCGGTCAAACGCATCAGCACCACAACAAAAACGGTTGACGGTGCTCCACCTAGCCCACAGAATCTTATATTCACCAAAAAGCCCACATAGTTGTCGTTCACGGAGGCAACACCAGTCATCTACATGCGCATTTTTTTTCGTTTAATTCTTCTCGTCCTCGCTTGCCTGCTTTTGCTTTGCGCCATACTTTTGCCTTCGCGCTCAGCCCAGAAAGTCGCCAATGCGCCCGCAGCCCCACAATCTCCGCAGCCCGCCCTACCCAACGACTCCACCAAGCCCTTGCGCCTCAACACCCTCGGCGTCGCTTATCTCAATCAACAGCGCTCCGCCGATGCCCAGAAACTTTTTGAGCAAGCTCTCCAAGCCGACCCCAAATTCGCCGTCGCCCGCCTCAATCTCGGCATCGCGCTTCTCAATCAACAAAAAGCCGAAGCCGCCCGCGACGAACTCCTCACCGCCGCACAGCAACTCCCGCGCGATCCTTACGCCTGGTACAACCTCGGCCTCGCGTACAAAGATCTGGCTGACTTCGCTCACG
>JAUTXJ010000234.1 GCA_030838075.1 Acidobacteriaceae bacterium | reverse complement strand
AATTTGCCGGATACCATGGAAATGAAAGTGGTGCAGACTGAGCCGACGCTGCAGAAAGCCACCGCCAGCGCCGTGGGAAAGCCGGCTACTCTGGAGACCGGCCTAGTAATTCAGGTGCCGCCGTTTGTGAACGAGGGCGACCGTGTAAAGGTGGACACCACCGAAGCGCGTTATGTGCAGCGTGTGGAGTAGTTTTGGTTAGTATCGAGTTTCGCGACTTAGATTTCGCGATTGAGTTTCCGCCTCCGCAGCTAGATGCGTTTTAATCTAGAAGAGGCTGTCAACGCCGGTTGACAAAAATCAGCCGGCGTTTTGTTTTTTGGTTCGATACAAAAAAATGCTGCTGACCGAGGCCATAGATCGATTACTGGTCTTCCCACGTTAAAGACCCCACCCTCCAGAAATCCGAGGGTGGTGCACCCTCCGCGTAGCCGTTATCCGCGATGAAGGATGCTATACGGCGCGTTTGTTTGTGATTGTGGTTTGCTTACCGAAGACTCGGGCGAAGATTGCATCTACATGACGGAGCTGGCGCTTCAAATCGAAGGTGTGGGCCAGTGCGGCGGCATCCAAATATTTTGCAATGCGGCTATCTTTGGCGACGCGGTCGCGAAAACTTGATTCTGTTTCCCACGCAGCCATGGAATTTTCCTGCACTGCTTTGTAGGCGTCGTCGCGGGGCATGCCCTTTTCCACCAGGTCCTGCAGCAGCTGACCGGAGAAAACCAGGCCGTGCGTCATTTCCAGATTGCGCAGCATGCGTTCAGGAAATACGCGCATGTCCGCGATGATGGCGGTCATTTTGGCGAGCATGTAATCCACCAGAATGGTGGAGTCCGGCAAGATAATGCGCTCGACGGAGCTGTGGGAAATATCACGCTCATGCCACAGCCCGATATTTTCAAATGACGCGATTAGATTCGAGCGCACGATGCGCGCCAGCCCGCAGATTTGCTCGCAGGTCACCGGGTTGCGTTTGTGCGGCATGGCGGAGCTGCCGCGCTGCTCGCCGCCGAAGGGCTCTTCCGCTTCGCGTACTTCGGTGCGCTGCAGGTGGCGAATTTCCAGCGCGATTTTTTCAAGCGTGGCGCTGATCAATGCGAGCGCACTGAGATACTGCGCGTGCCTATCGCGCTGAATCACCTGCGAAGCCACGGGAGCGGCGATCAACCCGAGGCGCTGGCAAATGCGCTCTTCGATATCCGGGCCGAGGTGCGAAGCATTGCCGACCGCGCCGGAAATTTTTCCCACCGCCATTTGCGCGGCGGCATCGCGAAAGCGTTGTTGATTGCGCTGATTTTCCGCGTACCAATTGGCGATTTTTAAACCAAAGGTAATCGGCTCGGCGTGCACGCCGTGCGTTCGCCCGATTTGCGGCGTGGAACGAAATTCCTGGGCGCGTTTGGCGAGCGCGTCGCCAAATTTAACCAGCGCGGCTTCGATTAATTTTGAAGCTTCGCGCACCTGCAGAGCCTGCGCGGTATCGACCACGTCGTTGGAGGTCATGCCGTAGTGAAACCAGCGCGCTGCGGCGGGATCGCCAATCGATTCGCCGACGGCCATGGTGAAGGCCACCACGTCATGCTTCACGCGCGACTCCAGTTCCTGAATGCGCGCGACATCAATCTTGGCGTTGGCGCGAATCTTCTCCGCGGCGTCCTTGGGCACGTCGCCAGCTTCCGCGAGGGTTTCGGTCGCGGCCAGCTCCACCTCGAGCCATTTGGTGTATTTGTTGGCATCGCGCCAGATCGCGCCCATTTGCTCGCGGGTGTATCTAGGAATCAACCTTGTCTCCTTAATTTCCTTTGCGCACTCGATGTGCGCAGCCGGTCAGCGCAGACGGCTTCCGCGCGCAAATCCACGGTAATGATACGGCATTTCAAACGACCACGCGACTTTCGCGGCTTGCCGCATCAAGCTGTTGCAACGGCGTGCCTTGCAGTATTCAAATAAGCGCGAATTGAGCCAACGGCGGCCTCGCGGACCTAACCGCGAGCCCAAAAACCTGTCTAAGGATACGAATGAACGAAAGCGTTGAGAGCGTCCGGGCAGCCGACGCTATTGCCATCGAGCGCACGCTTGCGGGCGATCGCGACGCTTTTCGCGTTCTCGTGGAGCGCCATAGCGCCACGATTTTTCGGCTGGCGTACCGGCTAACGGGCAATCATCACGACGCCGAGGAAATTGTGCAGGAGGCATTTTTGCGTGCATATCAAAAACTCGAACAGTTTGCCTCGCAGGCGAATTTTGCCACCTGGGTTTATCGCATCGCGGCGAACTACACCATCGATCGCATGCGCCAGCGCAAACAGGAAGATGCGCGGCGGCAAGCTCCGAGTGCGGAGATGAGCGACGACGTGGAGCAGGATCCGCTGCGGCAGGTTCCTGACGTGGCACCAACGCCCGAGCGGCTGACGCAAAGCGTGGAGCTGCAAAGGCAAATGGAAAATGCCCTGCAAAGTTTGACTCCCGCGGAGCGTATCGCTTTTGTGATGCGGCATTGTGACGGTTGTGGAATTGAAGAAATCGCTGCGGCGCTGAAATCCAATTCGGGCGCGGCGAAGAACACCGTTTTCCGCGCGGTGCATAAGTTACGGCAGATGTTGCAGCCGCAATTTGCGCCGCGCGCGACGGCCAGAGCCATGGGAACGGAATCATGAAGCATTTAAGCGAAGAACAATTGATCGCGTACCAGGATGGCGAGACATCCGAACGCGATGCTGCGGTCGCGCACATCAATTCTTGCGTGGAGTGCAAAGCGGAATTGAATCGCCTCGCGGAAATGCTCGCGGCTTACCAGGCGCTGCCGGTTCCTGACCCGGGCGAAGACTACGGCGGGCACGCTTGGCAACAGATTGCGCCGCGGCTGCAAGAAAAGCGTAGCCATTGGTGGCAGGTGCTGCTTGAGCCACGAAGGTTGACGGTGACCGGATTGGTTGCCGCACTCTTGCTGGTTGCTTTTCTTGCAGGGCGCGTCAGCAAGCATGTGGACCACGGAGACGCAGCGCTTACGGCCGAGCAGGTCCGCCAGCGCGTGTTGCTGCTGGCGGTAGGCGAACATCTGGGGCGATCCGAGATGGTGCTGATGGAAATTGCGAATGCGGAGCCCGAAGGCGCGCGCGTGAAACAGGTGAACCTTTCGTCGCAGCGTCGTCGCGCCGAAGAATTGCTCGACGAAAATCGGCTATACCGGCAGACCGCGTTGCAACAAGGCGATACGGGCATCGCTAATGTGCTCGATGAATTGGAGCGCGTGCTGTTGGATGTAGCGCACAGTCCGGGAAATGTTACGCCTGCACAATTCAAGTCCATCCGGCAGCGCATTGATGACGACGGGCTGCTATTTAAAGTGCGCGTGCTCACGCAAGAAATTGAACGGCGGGAAAAGACAGGAAAGCGGGGGACCGCGGAAAGCGGCTCCGCGAAAGTCGAAAGGAATAATCAGGCATGAGCTTTAACAAATCACTTCGAGTCACGACATTTATAT
>JAUTXJ010000042.1 GCA_030838075.1 Acidobacteriaceae bacterium | reverse complement strand
TGCCCTTGGCGGGATTGCTTGGATCTTTGGGAACAATAGATCCGTCCGGATTCCGTAGTGCGATGGAAGTTGACGTGGGCAGAAAAGCTACTGGGGAAATTGATCGTATGTCGAAGCCGCGGATGTCATTTTCTCCGCCCATATAAAAGCGCTGAAAGGGAGGCGCAACCAGGCCGCCGAAGCCGCTCATATAGGACGCCTGCGCGTGGAAGCCGATCGCGTTGCGGCGGTTTTGCACCGGGATGTAGTGCTTGTACTCAACGATTGGCCGTATTGTTCTTACGGTGCCCCCCAGTCCTGAGATTTCACCGCCGATGAAATACTCCGTACCGGAGTGGGGATATAGCGCCGCATCCAGGCTGTTCTTCGTGTAGCTAAACAGAATTTTGCTGGTTACGATCCCATTCAGGGCATTGGGGCCGCTGATCCCGCTGAACGCCAGGAAATTGAACAGATTCTGGGAAGCTGTGGTCAGGGCTACCAGGGACGAAACGTCGTAGGAATATGTGGCGCCGATGCGCTTGAACGACCGATGCAAAGGGTAGGACGTGTTGATGGAAAAACCTTTGCTGGATTGGGTGTAGTTCTGCAGGCTTTGCAACTGCGCCTGAGACACATTCAAAACCTGTCCAGTTACTAACGCGCTTTGCCGCGCCTGATCGAAGATCAGCTTACGGCCATAAACGGTGAATCCGGCAGTAATGGGGCGGTCAAAAAGGTAGGGCTCGGTGAATCCGAACATGATATCGCGCTGCAAGCTGCCGATATTGGCCTGAACAGTGAGCGTTTCACCCAGGCCGAGGAAGTTGTTGGTGGTGTAGCTGAGTCCGATGAACGAACCCGCGAGTCCGCTGACGCCGCCCGAAAGTCCGATCTGGTTCTTGCCTTTTTCCTTCAGCTTGAGCGTGAGGTCTACCGTACCTTCTTTTTCGTCGAGATGACGCTCGGTCGCATTGGGATCGTCTGGCTTAATTTGCTCAAAGAACCCAAGTTGGTTCAGCCGCTGTAAGCTGAGCTTCCAATATTGCTCGTTGTAAACCTGTCCTTCTTCCAAGGCCAGTTCGCGCCGGATCACCTTGTCGCGGGTGGTGGTGTTTCCTGAAAACTCGATCCTGCGAACGGAGAACGGCTTGCCTTCATCCACGTCGATTTCAAATGACACCAACTTCTTTTGCTCGTCAAAGGTAGGTGTGGGAATGGACGTGAAATTAATGTAGCCCTGGCTGGCATACGCGTTCTTCAGGTTTTCGAGTCCCTTGGCGATTTTTTGTCTGCTGAATATCTCTCCATCCTTAATGGGAAATAACGAGCGCAATGCTTTGGTATTAGGGACGGCCTTGTTGTTCTTGAAAGTTATGGAACCGAGCCGGTACTGGTCGCTTTCATCAATGGGCACGGTTATATCCATTGCCTTGCCGGGGCCGTGCTGTAGGAGAGGGATGTGGAATCCGGTGTGCCCGGTGTCGCGAATTTTGGTTTGCGGATTTTCAACTACCGCCTTGAAGTAGCCGCGATTCTGCAGCGCCTCCCTGACGAGTTCCATGTCCTCGTCAAGTTTGGTGGCGTCGTAAGTTTTTGCGAAGAGGTTCTCCAAAAAAATGGAATGCGGGAGTCCGATTGGCTTTAGGAAGTGCATCGCCTGCCGCAATTCCCGGCTTTTCACGTGCTTATTGCCTTCAAACTTGATCCGGCCGACTTTGACCTTGGGTCCTTCACGCACAACGAATGTCACGCCAACTGACGCCGGCGGTATCGGTCTCACTTCTGTGCGAATAGTGGCGAACTGGTGGCCATGTTCCGCCAGCAGCTGCTTAAGGACCACTTCGGCTTTCTTTACTTTGGTGGGGTCGTACTGCGATTCGGGCGAAATGCCGACCTTTGCCTCCTTGAAGCGGTCCAGAATATCGCTTTTGGAAATCGCATTGATGCCCACATAGCTGATTTCCTTGATTCGTGGTTTCTCTTTCACATAAATGTGAAGAATCCATCCCTTCGGGGTCGCCTCTCGTTCAAATCGGATGTCTTCGAAGTAATTGGTGTTCCACAGGGAGTTGAAGTCACGCTCAATGGCCGCTTGATCGTAAATATCGCCTCTGCGAGTGAAAATGTGGGAGCGGACGGTGTCTGCAGGTACGCTGCGATTGCCGTGGATTTGAATATCAACGATTACATCGGGTTGTTGTTGTGCCAGCAGCGGGCCCACGCACCCGAGCACGAGCAACAGTATGCCGATTTCGAGAGTCAGGAATCGCAAGCAAGTTCTTCGGAATGAAAAAGATGCGCCTCCGGTGAAGAGCGCTGCCGGAAGTTCGTAGCCCGTGCCCTCGAGAATCGCAGGGCTATCCTGATGAACGCGAAGAATCGCCACTTACCTCAATAAGCTGGAGTATGGAAAACCGCAATTATACGGTAGAGCTGTGGAGAGCGTCCAAAAGCAGCGCTCGGTTGCTGTCAATTGGCCGGCCGAAAAAGTTCCACTTCAATCAAGACGGAATAAAACGTGGCAGAGTTGCCCATGTCTGTGAGTTTTTCGGAAGTTAGGACATTAATATTTCGATTGCCAGGTGTAAGTTTTGCCCAGTTGAGTTTTGCGGCGACCACTCCGGGAGAGACTTTTCCATCCACCCTTGCTTTGAGTTGCATTTCGCCGCGGGAGTTGAATGCGCGAACCGTATCACCGTCGCGAATGCCTCTCGTCTTTGCGTCGTAAGGATTCATCTCCAGCAGCCCGGTGTCTTCCAGAGACTGGAGTCCGGGCAAATT
>JAUTXJ010000216.1 GCA_030838075.1 Acidobacteriaceae bacterium | reverse complement strand
TGTTACCGACGCCGACCTCTTTCGCGAAGCGAAAGTTGAGGAAGTGATCATTGAAACTCTAACGCAACAATTCGAAGTGGCAAAAGTGCAGGAAGCCAAGGAAGTACCCAGCGTGAAAGTTCTCGATCCCGGTAGTAACCCGGAGAGCAGGTCCTTCCCGCCCCGTTTGTTGCTCATTGCTTTGGGCGGCTTCCTGGGATGCTGCATCGGAATTAGTTGGTTATTCGCAACAGCCATGTGGACAGGGATGGACCCGTTGGACCCCCGGAAACTGCTCGCTGAAGAAGTCTTTGGGACGGTAGCGGAAAGAACGCGCACCATCTCGAACAATGGGGCTCAAATCAAATTTTTGTCTCGCGTCCGCGCAGACCACGACCAATCGCGAGACGAACCCTAACGCCAAACGATTAGCCAACCGGCTTTTGTATTCGAATAGTTGTGTTTCTTTATACAACGCGGAAACTCTAACCATGCTGAACGCCGCCGACCCGTCACCTCAAGAAACCGCGGACTCATCCGTAAAGCCCGGCTTTGCCGATGCATCCGCCGGTAAATCCGTCGGGCGTTATCGTAGTCTGGTGTCTCAAATGGGCTCGGCCCTGTCGGAAATCAAGGGTTCGCTCAGCATCCAGTTTTATTACGGCTTGGGTATGGCGGTTCAAAAAGGCACGCCCTTTTTAATTCTGCCTGTGCTTCTTTACTTTTACGGCGATCACACCTACGCCTCTTATGTGCTCTTCTACACTACGGTGCAGATCTTTGGCGTTTTGTGTTCGCTTGCTATTCCCAGTTCGACGGTCGCGTTTTGGTACCGCCGGAATGATAAACGGCAGTTTCTTGTAACTTATTTCTTGCTCCTTTCCGGAGCGTTACTGGCCGCCGGGAGTCTCTGCGTCATTCCCCTGTACTACATTTACAAGAGTTCCCTGAAGAGCTCTCAACCTGTTGAAATGGTTTTATTCGGGTTGGCCTTTGTCGGCTTGTACAACTTCAATCAATATTTTGTTTCTCTGTACCGCGCCATGTACTCCTCGAAGCAATTCTTCATTGCACAAATCATTGGCGCCATTGTTCTGCTGGGCGTGGCCATACCACTACATCCATCTGCTCCGCTGAGCCGCCTGATTTTGGCTTTTCTCTCGTCCTTACTAATTCAGGATTTGTATTTACTATACGGTGTGATACCTCTGTTAAAACACGGTAGCTGGCACGATTTTGACCTAACATTGGCCAGCAGTGTGCTCCAGTTTTCACTGCCGTTGATCATTTATAATTGTATAACCCTGCTGCTTTACTGGGTTGATAAATACATGGTTGATTTATACTTTGATCCGGCTTCCTTCAGTAAATTTGTAGTGACGTTTCAATTTGCGTTTGCCCAGGCCATGATTAGCCAGCTCTTCGCTCTGTATAATTTTCCTCGAATTTGTCAGTTGGTCGCCGAAGGCAACTACTCGACTCTGCGAACGGTAATCCGCACCTATAACTTGCTGATGCTGGTGCTCGGAATAGCGTATTCAGCCGCCATTTTGATCGCCCATGCTTATTTCCATATATTTCATATTTCCATCGCGGGTTTTATCACTCTCAGTCTCGCTTTTCTACTATCGAACTTATCCACAACTTATCTGAACGTACTCTACGCACATGCTAGAACTCCACGCATTGTTCTGATGCAGGCGGTTGCTTGCGGATTTATGCTCATAGTGCTTACCGTCGGATGTTTGTCGCACCACATTGCCTTGTGCTACGCGTCTCACGTCTTTGCCGGCGCCTGTGTGTTATTTTTATTTGCAAACTCTGTAAAGCGAATCTCCGGGACGACTCTCACACCGTCCCTCCTCGTCGCCGAAGCCGTTGGCGCATCACCCGGCATCGAATAGTTAGAAAGGACCCTGGGCCAGAAAATGACTTCTCGACGTAAAGCCGCGACCATTTTTCTTTGCAGCTCGCCCCTCCAATTGATTCATGCGCATTTGGTCCGGCACAATTATTTCGCCGCACAAGACTCGGACTGTTTCCTGTTTTATGAAGGTCCGGTCGCCAAGCAGCTTCTTGTCGACAAAATGTGGACCTCGGTCACCGGGCTGACCGCCAGTAAGCGGGCACACGGCAACGCTCAGCGAAACATCGCCAGCAATCTAAAGACAATTTTCGCCGAAGTACATTGGGATCGATATTCGTCCATCGAGCTGATCATCAGTGATTTGTATTGGCTCATGAATAATGTCGCAGTGGCGGCCATATCCCGTATGTGCCGCGTCTCGAAAAAGCAATTTTCATTTTCCATCCTCGATGAGGGTGCCGTGCTGTATACCGGTGACCGGCTCGGCTGGAAGAGAAGTATTCGCTGCCTGGGGCGGTCGGCATATCTGTTTTTAAATGGGCTCGACACCGTGGTAGTCAGGAATTCCAATGTCGATTATCGCCATCCGGCATGTCGAACTGTCTACTGTCTGCATCCCGCATTACTTCGAGTCCCCAGTCACGTTCCAAAAATTCCTATCGACCCCGAACGGTTGGACGAAGTCTATCGCCACGGCTTTGGAGAACTCCGGGTTGAACCGCGGTCGGCGCTGTATTTATCCCAACCGGTATATCAAACACTGGGAATTGCCCGCCAAGCCGAGCTCGTACGTGCTTCGCGAGATATGTTAAGCCGCCAGGGAATCGTGAATTTCTATTACAAACCGCATCACTTTGATTCCGAAGAGTGGCGCAATACCGTGCAAACCGAAATAGGTTTTTCGCCGATACCCAATGGGCATGGTCTACCCGTGGAGATATGGGCTAAGTCTTGTAACGCAGAGGTAATCTTTGGCCATTTTTCCTCAGCGCTGCTGAACATGCGCGCTTACGGATACCGCGGGCGGGTCGTCGCTTGTGGTTTGAAACAAGTAAGCGGAGTTTTCCTGGAGAACGAACAGTTCCTGGAGTACCTTGATGTGCTGGAACGTTTAGGCACCGTGGAAACGCTGGACCCCTTTGAGTCTCTATTGGACAACATCCTCGTACCGGGGGTCATCCTTGACAGGTAGCCATACATGAGCGCTATTGCAGCAGGGGTCACGGAGGAAAAAGCGGTTGCCAAGAAACTCGACGTTGGATGCGGATCGAGAAAATTACCCGGCTTTGTGGGTATCGACAACATGGTATCGCCCGAAGTTGACGTCATCCATGATCTCAACGTCTACCCTTGGCCTTTTGCCCACGATTCCTTCAACCACGTTGTGTGCCGCCATTCGCTGAGTCATCTTGACGATATCGTGGCAGCCATGGAGGAATTGCATCGCATTACCGCTCCCGGAGGTTTCATCGAAATCGTTGCGCCGCATTTCAGCTCCGATAATTATTTTACGGATGTCACTCATCGCCGCGCCTTTGGATACCGCAGCATGGATTATTTTTGCGTTAATCGCCCTTTCTTATATCGCTATAGCGAGACCGCGGTCTTCAAACTCGCGGAAGTTCGCCTTTCCTTTCTGCAGGCCAAGGTTTTCGACGAAAAAAAGCGCAACCCCTTTCAGTGGTTTGGTCTGGAGTGGATGATCAACAAGACTCCTCGTTTCTACGAGCATTTCTTGGCTTTTATCCTCAGAGCTAACGAAGTGTATTTTCGCCTGGAAGTCGTCAAGCCCTAGCATGGAAGCGATTTCATTAAGCAAAGACGTCCGGGTCCGAACCATTCTCAAAGTGGCCCTGACTGTGTTTTTCATAATTTGCCTGTGGCTGAATTACCCGCTGGATGCCGACGCCCATTTTGTTGTCTCCCACTTTGCTACTGCAGTTCTTTTAGCATCTGTCCCATTTTTGGCTCTTTCGGGTTCGAAGATTACCGTGCGTAAGCCATGGGGGACAAAGTCGGATTATTGGATCCTGGCGCCGGTCCTCTTATTTTTCTTTCTGCGGATGTGTCAGTCCGTCGGCAATCAATTCTTCTTTGGTCAAGCTTCTAAGATCATCCTCGTTTTACTTGGTTGGCTCTGTTTCAAAAGCCTCGATCCGGAGGGAAAACTCTTTCGGTTTTTCGCGGTGATCTTACCCGTCATTTTCGCCGCTGGAGTTGCGGTGGGTATCATCATTTGGGCCATCACCGGCAAGATTGGTGTCGACCGCTTGCGCATAAGTCCAAACGACTACGAATATGTCTCCGAGTATGCCGGCCTCATGATGCCGCTGATTTTATTTTCCTTGGACGAGTTCAAGCGCACTAGTCAGCGAATACCGATGTTCATTGTCTTCGTGATTGTGTCCAGTGGCTTGGTTCTCACAGGCTCCCGCGGCCCTTTGATTGGTGCAATCATCACCGTTTTAACCTATAGCTATTTAGCCAGGAAGCGCGTCAGCATAAGCGTCTGGATTTCGGCCATCACAATTTTCGTGATAATCGTGATCGCTCTGGGGTCCATCGCCTATACGACAGATTCGCAAAACGATATCAACAGGTTTTCCCTTGACCAGCACGTATCCCTTGACGACCCCGCATCGCTGGAGGCCTTGACCTCCGGCCGGTTCTCCAATTGGGCTTTTCTGATCACCGAAATGCTCTCTAACGACGCTTGGATCATTTTTGGTTCTGGCCTTGGCCAACTCGCGGAATGGATACCTTCTGACGGCGGCTTCTATCGCCCGGCAATAACAAATGGCTTGCTCTCCGCTTGGGTTCCATTCGGCCTGATCGGGTTGTTCGGATACATATACTTTAATATTTATCTGTGGCGTCGCATACGGCACGTCGAACCGTCCCCGTATCGTTGCATGGCGATCAGCCTTTTCCTTGCATATATCGTTACAGATCAGATCGAAACCCATTGGCAAGGAACCAACATGTTGTGGTATGTGTCGTTTATTCTCTACGCCCTGACCTTGGCCCGGCCAACATTATTGCCGCAGGCTGTAACCAAGGCGGCGCCATCGCCTTCAAGATCCATGCTCACGCTCTCGAAATCTGATGCCTGAACTCGTCTCAGCCGCCAATCACGCTTAGGCAATTTGTGCCAACTGTTCGGCGCTCGCTTCGCAATCGGATCTTTTCACCACGTAAGCTCCAGGGCTCAAAGCCCATGGGATAGATCGAAATGTTAAATTCTTGCCCTTGAAGTATTCATCTACGGCGTTTGATTCGCCCCACTCCCGGGCCGCGTATTCGTCGAACACGATCACTCCGTTCGGTATTACTAAAGGATAGAAGTGTTTCAGCGCTGCCGCTGTCGGATCGTAGGTGTCAAAATCCAAATTCATCAGCGCCACTCGGAAACCGGGATTTTTTTGAACATATTGTTCCATCGTCGTTCCCGCGTCACCTTTGATTATCTCCACCCTGCTCTCCAGTCCCACTTCCCGCGCGATGGCCATAATCGCTTCCGGAGACCCGCCTTCATAATTAGAGGCTTTTAGAAACTCCTCGCCCTTTACGCGATCGTACTCGTGGCTGGTTGACTTCGGATAACCCGCAAAGGTGTCAAAACCGACCACCCTTCGGCGTGATAGCGGGTTGAACACCTGAATTAATTTCGCCCAGTACAGCAATCCGGCGCCTTTGAACACTCCGCCTTCCACGATGTCGCCGGGCAGATCGATCACTTGCTTAAACAATTCGTAGCGAGCCCACATTTTTGTGAAGCGATCGAGAGGTCCCCGCAGTAAAAGATCGTTATATGCATCCCAGGTGCCGGACGAGTTCATCGGTTACCTTTCATAAAAGATTTGCGGCGGTATGCGCCAGTATGCAGTTCGCGCGCGCGTCAAGTCCAGTTCACCGCCAACGCATATCTAGTTTATGATGAATCGTTAGATTTTCTGCGCGAGACGTCGAGGCATAAACTTATTGCGATCAGATCTCGGCCCATTGAAACGGAGCGAACACAGCACGCCCAGTATCTTGGGTATTGTCACTGCGCGCGGTGGCTCAAAAGCAATTCCCAGGAAGAATCTCGCACTTCTCGCAAATAAGCCCTTGCTAGCGTGGACGGTGGAAGTGGCCTTTGAATCCGCTTCGCTCGATCGTCTGGTCATCTCAACGGATGACCCGGAAATTGCGGAGGTCGGTAAAAAATTAGGCGCTGAAATGCCCTTCCCGCGCCCCGCCGCATTAGCCACCGACTCCAGCACCAGCATGGACGTAATTTTGCATGCCATCCGCTGGTTTGCTGATAACGAAAATTACCGGCCTGACTATGTTCTGCTGTTGCAACCAACATCGCCATTGCGAACCGCGACAGACATTCGCGAATCAATAAAACTCGCGCTCGCGAAACACGCTGACTCCGTAGTGAGCGTCTGTGAAACGCACCAACACCCGTTGTGGATGAAACGTGTGAATGAGGAAGGTAGGCTGGTCGACCTCTACCCACAGTTGTCGGCACCCACCCGAAGGCAAGATCTCTCTCCCGTGTTCGCTCTGAACGGTGCTATCTATTTAGCTCTCCGGACTTTTCTCCTAAGCGAACGCACTTTTATTTCTGACCGCACCTACGCCTACGTAATGCCCGAAAATAGGTCTCTGGATGTGGATACTCCTTGGGACTTGTATTTGGCGAATCTGATTCTCAATGATCGAGAGCGTCGTGAAACCGTTTGAATTAAATAAGCATAAGATCGGGCCAGGACAGCCCACCTTCGTCATCGCCGAAGCTGGCGTCAATCACAACGGTCAATTGCCTCTCGCTAAACAACTCGTTGACATAGCCGTCGACGCTGGAGCAGACGCCGTAAAATTTCAAACTTTTCAAGCCGCGCAATTGGCCAGTCCTTCCGCCGCCAAGGCCAACTATCAAAAACAGACTACCGCTCCCGGTGAATCGCAATTGGAAATGCTGCGCCAGCTTGAACTCTCGGAACACGCCTTTCGAGAGTTACAAAATCATTGCCGGTCTCGCAGCATTATATTTCTTTCGACTGCCTTCGATGAACACAGCGTTGATTTTCTTGCTAGCCTCGATGTTCCGGCCTTCAAAATCCCGTCCGGTGAAATAACCAACAGTCCGCTACTCCAACATGTCGCGGCCAAGGGCAAACCCGTAATTTTGTCCACCGGAATGGCCACTCTTGCGGAAATCGATGAGGCCATTCGATGCCTTACCCAAGCCGGCGCGCCCCAGTTAGCGCTTCTGCACTGCGTATCCGAATATCCCGCTCATGTTTCCAAGATGAATCTGCGTGCCATGGTCACCTTGAGCGATTGCTTTGGCATACCAGTAGGTTTGTCCGACCATAGTCTGGGTATCGAAGTCCCCATCGCCGCCGTTACTCTAGGCGCGAGCATCATCGAAAAACATTTCACCTCCGACAAATCTCTTCCGGGCCCCGATCACTCCGCTTCTCTCGAGCCCGCCGAACTGAAGGTGTTACTGACCGCAATCAGGAATGTTGCGGTTGCCTTGGGAGATGGAGTCAAGCAGCCAACCCTGGAAGAATTGCGCAATGCCGCCGTGGTCCGCCGGAGTCTGGTGGCGGCGGTAGACTTGGAGGCGGGCACCTCGCTGGAGCTCTCCATGGTCGCTTTCAAACGCCCCGGAACAGGAATTTCTGTGCAAATCTTGCCCTATCTTCTTGGCCGCAAGTTGCGCCGCAGGGTACCTGCCGGCCTCATGCTCGAACTGGGGATGTTCGAGTGAGGCGCATTGCAGTCGTCACCGTGGCGCGCTCAGATTACGGAATCTACAAATCCATTCTGAATGCAATTCGAACCGACAAGGAACTCGAGCTAAGCCTTTTAGTCGGCGGAATGCACCTTTCCCCGGAATTCGGCAATACCGTCACTGACATAGAATCCGACGGCTTTGAAATCGCCGCCAAAATTGAAATGCTGCTTTCCTCCGATTCCCCGGAAGGCGTCGCCAAGTCCATTGGAATCGGCGTTCTTGGCTTTGCCCAGACTTACGCCCATGTGCGGCCGGATCTGTTGCTATTGCTGGGTGACCGCTTTGAAATGTTGTCTGCTGCGGTCGCGGCGCTCCCATTTGGGATGCCTATCGCTCATATCCACGGCGGTGAATCTACCGAAGGCGCTATGGACGAAGCTATCAGGCATTCCATTACCAAAATGAGTCACCTTCATTTTGCGTCTACAGAAGCGTATGCCAAACGCATCATTCAGATGGGCGAAGAACCATGGCGCGTGATCGTCAGTGGCGCGCCGGCGCTCGATAATCTGGCAAAAATGCCGCTCCTGAAAAAAGAAGTTCTCGAACAGCGCTTCGGATTTAGTCTGAAACAACCCACATTGCTGGTTACCTATCACCCCGTCACCTCAGAGACTGAGGATACTTCTCGCCACATTGAAGAACTCCTGGCGGCGTTGGCCGAATCAGGATTTGCTCTGATTTTCACTTCTCCCAATGCCGACCATCAGGGCCGCGCTATTCTTCAAAAAATTCAGGATTTTGTGCTTCATCACCCGCGTGCCTGGTTCGTCGCCAATCTGGGTCAGGAAGGCTATTTCAGCCTGATGGCGCAGGTTGCCGCCATGGTCGGTAATTCTTCTTCAGGAATGATCGAAGCCGCATCCTTTGGCCTTCCGGTCGTAAATATTGGAAGCCGACAGCGCGGCCGCGTACATGGGCAAAACGTGTTGAATGTTGGATATGCGCGAGAGGAAATTTCAGAAGGTGTCCGGCGGGCTACTCAGCCTCTGTTTAAGCTCGGCCTGGCAACCATCAAGAACCTCTATGGCGATGGCCAAGCCGCCGAAAAAATCGCGAACAAGCTCAAGAACGTGCCCCTGAATCGAGAACTTCTTGTGAAACACTTCCACGTCATCTAGCCTCTAATAGGTATCAGCGTTGACTGTCAAAACATCGTAGTCAACACTATCAACCGTTATTAGAGAGTGAGTTATACTTTACTCGTGCAGGGAAATTCATTCGGATGGCGCTAGCTTAAGCCTCTACCAAGGTTATCTGCCTCGGAGCCGGCGGCCATGCCAGGTGCTCATTGAGATTTTGCAAGCAATGGGCACTGTGGAGTTACCGGTCTTCTCGACGTTGATCCAAAGCTGTGGAAAAGCAGGTAACTGGATGTACCCGACGATACCATCGTCGTTGGCGTTCCAACTCGTTCGTTACGGAAAGTGAAGGCATGAGGGGCGAAGAATTAAATTCTTTTTTCGTAGAGCTCGATACCACTGTTCAGGAAGTGCTGTTTCGTATCGATCGGAACCGCCAGGGCATCGCTCTAGTCGCTGATTCAAGTCGAAGGCTGATAGACACATTGACGGACGGTGATTTACGCCGCGCCATCTTGGCAAGAATCAGCCTCTCCGCCCCGGCCTCCGAACTGCTCAACAGGAAGAATCGCAAAG
>JAUTXJ010000198.1 GCA_030838075.1 Acidobacteriaceae bacterium | reverse complement strand
AGATAGGTCACCCCGGCATATTCGAAATGTCTCCGGACGGTATCGATCTGCTGGAGGCGGTCGCTATGGCTGGTGGATATACGCGCATCGCTGCGCCGGAACGAATAACCGTCCGACGACATACCGCCAGCGGGGAGCAGATTATCAAGGTTAATGCGAAGCGCTTCACCAAGGGAAAGGGCGGAGGTTTTCGCGTCGAGCCGGGTGATACCATCACCGTTGGCGAAAGTATTTTTTAGCCGAATTTTTTCCGCCTGCGCCTTTGCGAACGCACTTCTTGGTGTAAGGTTCCAGCCAATATTTTGCCGTGATTGACCCTGCCCAATCTCTGAGGGGAGCGACCGTTGCGCCCAATTCCGACAAACCAGGCGCGCCTTTGACAGCGGAGGATGCCTATGGATTACACACGTTTGATTTTCGCCGGTATTGGCATTCTTTCCTGGAACGTATTTGGATCGTAGCGATTTGCGTTTTGGCGGGCCTTTTCCTGGCGTTGGGTAACCTCGCGCGGACGCCGAAGCTTTACCAAGCCCACACGGTTTTGGATGTGGAATTTGAGGAGCCGAGTTTCGTCCCAACCGCGGATTACGCGACGCGAACGCGCTCGATGTTTTTGGCCAGCGGAGAGGCGCTGCGAACGATCGAACAGAATCTCACTAACCCGACACTTCTTGCGCGGGTTGTACGCTCCGAAGGTTTGGCGCAGGAGCCGTCGCAGGACGCCAACAAGACGCAGAACGCCAGTGGCGTCACGACGTTTACGCCGCGCGAAGAAGCGTTGGGTCGAGCAATGGTCGGTATGGTGCATCCGGCGATTCGGCGCGGCACGCGCTTAATCGATTTGTACGTGACGCACGGCGATCCAGCCATGGCACAGCGTCTCGCCGAAGCAGTCGGCCGAGAGTACATCCGCAACTCAATCGAGCGCCGCGCGTCGTCGAGCGAAGAGGCATTGCGTTATTTGTTGGAAGAAGAAGAGCGATTGAAGAGGAACCTCCAAAAAAGTGAGGCGGCCGCCAACGAATACAAGGCAAAAAATCCAGATGCTCTCCAACTCGGCGGCAGCACAGCCGCGACGGGCTCACAGGGGGCTGGCGGATCTCGGGGCGGATTGGTAGATGACAACCTGCAAGACATAAACACGAAATTGGCCGCAGCGAGGGGCGATCAGATTCGTCTCGAAGGTCAGCTCCAGCAAGTCGATCAGATTGGCAATAATATCGACGCGTTGCTCGCGATTCCGAGTATCACTGCCGCCCCAATGGTGGCTGCCGCGCGCAGCAATATTATACAGATCGAAGCGGCAATCACCACTCTCGCCTTACGATACAAGGACAAGCACCCCAAAATGATGGCGGCCAAGGCCTCGCTGGCCGAGGCGAAGGACAAGCTCCGTCAAGCGGTCTTGGCGCAACCTCCGATTCTGCGCAATACCCTCGACCAAATCAAAGCGACAGAGGCCAGCTTGCAACAAGCTTTGCAATCCCAGCAGGGCGTCGCGGTCAACCTCAACCGCACCGCGATCGGCTATCAGGAATTGGCACGGCAAGCCGAAACCGATCGTGCGTTGTACGAAAGCGTCCTTCGCCAGATAAAAGACACGAACTTGGCGAAAAACGTCAAAGCGACTGCGCTCAGCGTGATTGAGCATTCCCCGCTTCCGACCTTTCCTGTTAGTCCTCGGCCCACGAGAACGATCCTGCTGGGCCTGCTTGGCGGCCTCGCTGTCGGTTTGGCTTTGGTTTTTGGAGTCGATGCGCTGGATCGTTCCATCAAAACTGTAGACCAGGCAGAAAGCACGCTCGGTCTGCCTGTTTTTGCAGCTGTTCCCGATACCACTGATGAGGGGCCCGTTAGCCGACTGAAACGGCGAAGCAAAGCTTTCAGAAGTTCGAACTATCGCGTCGTGGTGGAAACCCCTGAAAGTCCGGCGGCTGAAGCGTTCCGCAATTTGCGCGCCGCACTTTCTCTTCTGGGTCCGGAAGCCGAGCGAAAAGTTTCCCTCTTCACCAGCGCTGTGCCCAACGAAGGGAAAAGTTTCACAAGCGCCAATTATTCGCTTGCACTGGCCCAACAGGGTTATCGCGTGCTCCTGATCGACGGCGACCTCCGCCGGCCAAACGTGCACAAGATTTTCCGCTTGCCGAATGCGCGAAATAATTCCGATGAAGACAGCGCGCCGGGAGTGACGGATTGCCTGGTGGGTGAAGCGGATATCGCCTCAGCAGCGCGTGAGATTCCGGCCGGAGAAATCCAACTCGTCGATGAGAGCGTTGAGGTGACGGGAAACATTCTCGCCGCGACAGGAGGCCAGCTGTTTGTCCTCGCAGGTGGACGACGGGCGCCTAATCCCGCCGAGATTCTTGCCGGCCCGTTCTTTGGCCAGCTGATTGCTGAGGCTGCAACCCTGTTTGATCGCGTCGTTATCGATAGCGCACCGATCCTTGCAGTCAGTGACACTCTCCTCATGATGCCGCATGTCCAAACTGTTTGCATTGTTGTTCGGGCGGGAAAAACACCGCGTCCAGCAGTCCGCCGCGCGATTACTTTGCTGGCGAAGTCAGGAATTCGCCCGGCCGGTCTGGTCTTGAATCGATTGCGGCGAAGTCGCGGCGTTGGCTATTATTATTATTACGACTCGCACGGTTATGGCAAAGAAGAGGGAGCGTATTCTCGCGGCTACAGCTACCATCGCCGATCCACGCCGGACCACGAAGGTAACGGAGCGTAGAGCGGCAAATTATGCCGCCGCTCAGGTAGCAGAGTGCCAACTTCTGCTGCGGACTGCATGTTCGGTCGTTCGCAATCCGTGGTCCTTCCAAAGCATGCTTCCCCAGCAAAGACCCAGATACGTTGCCACATACAGCTGGATCGATTCGATCTGAACTGGGAAATCGACCAGCGCGTGCAGCGCCACTCCCATGAGCGCTATGATAATTAACGGCTGCAGCACGCGTCTTCGCGGTGTCCACTCGCGCCTGGCGTGCTCTTTGTAACTACGAATCCCGACTGTTATTCCTCCGAAGAAAAGCAGCGCCCAAAGAATTCCTCCGATCCAGCCCCATTCCAGTAGGGTCTGCAGGTAATCCTGGTGCAAAAATCTCCATGTCCCCGGCACCTGCTCGCTCCCACTGCGATTGTATGTTGGAAATACAACGCGAAACGTGCCTGGCCCAAATCCGAATAATCCGGCGTCCGGCAACGCACGCACGGCTACGCGCGAAGCCTGCCAGCGAGCATCGTTGGGAATGTGCTCAGTCTGCAACTGCCAGCGGCTAAGCGCCTGTTCGAAATGACTGGCCTGCGCAAACGCAATGAGCGCTAGACCAACGGCAAGCGCTCCTGCCAGAGCGACGCTTTTACCACCCGATAGCTTGCGAAGAAGCATCGGTCCAAATTGCACGCCAATCGCAACCAGCAACAGGAGCGCAATTAGTTGAGACATGCGCGACGTATTC
>JAUTXJ010000082.1 GCA_030838075.1 Acidobacteriaceae bacterium | reverse complement strand
CTTTCGGAATCCGAATGTTACGCCCACAGATGGCAAGACCGCAGACACCGCGTGTTGGGTAAGGCGCGTCGAAGGAGAACAATTTCAGGTTTTTGCGATCAATTGCGCACATCTCGGCTGCCCCGTGCGCTGGTTCCCGCAGTCCGGCTTGTTCATGTGTCCTTGCCATGGCGGTGCTTATTATCAGGATGGCTCACGCGCCTCCGGACCACCGGAACGCGGATTGTTCGAGTATCCCTACAAAGTGGAAAACGGTCTTGTAACCATCCAGGCCGGCGAATTAGCCACGCCGGGGTCACCGACAGCCTCGCTCTTCGGAAAGAAGCCGCCATGCGCCGCTTGATTACACAACTTGGCGAATGGTTTGACCGGCGACTGCTGCTTGCCGCGCCCATCCGTGAAATTGCCGAGCACCCCGTGCCCAAAAGCACCGCGAGTTGGTGGTATGTGTTTGGAAGCGCCGCTCTGGTGGTGTTCCTTCTGCAACTCGTCACCGGAATCATGCTGGCATTCGTTTATGTTCCGTCCGCCAGCGAGGCGTGGAATAGTTTGCAGAGTTTGAATCACGACGTGAGTTTGGGTTGGTTCATCCGCGCCATGCACGGGTGGGGTTCAAACTTCATGGTGGCCATTGTCCTCATTCACATGGCGCAGGTCTTCCTCTTCGGCGCTTATAAATTCCCGCGCGAACTCACCTGGGTAATAGGAGTGTTTCTCCTGCTCATGACTCTGGGCATGGCATTCACCGGACAGGTCCTTCGTTTCGATCAAGACGCGTATTGGGGACTCGGAATCGGAGCGTCCATTGCCAGCCGTGTCCCAGTTCTAGGGCCGGCCATCGTGAAATTGATGCTCGGTGGACCGATCATCGCCGGCGCCACCCTGTCCCGATTTTTCGCCCTGCACGTGTTTGTGATACCAGGGATGCTAATCGCGTTCGTCGCCGTGCACCTCTTGTTGGTGCTGAAACTCGGAATCAATGAATGGCCAATGCCCGGGCGTATCGTCAAAAAAGCGACCTACGAAAAGGAGTATCACGAATTAACCCACAAAGACGGCGCTCCTTTCGTGCCCTATGCGGTATGGAAAGACCTATTCTTCGCCGCGTTTATTCTTTTGGCGGTGGCCGCCTGCGCTGCGTTCTTTGGCCCCTTCGGACCAACCGGTCAGCCAGATCCGACCATCATTCAAACCGCGCCAAAACCCGATTACTTCTTTTTGTGGCTTTATGCCGTGCTCTCTTTCCTGCCTCCATCTATGGAGACGCCCGCTCTGCTCATCGGTCCAGTCATCGTGATCGGCGCTTTGCTGCTTCTCCCATTTTTGTCCGGCGAAGGAGAAAAAAGTTGGCGCCGGCGCCCGATTGCTGTTCTCACCATCCTTCTGATCGCCGTTACACTCGCAACCTTCACTCATCTCGCGGGATATACCCCATGGAGCCCGCACATGAACGCATGGAGCGGTGATCCCATACCTCCCCGCTTCCTACAACATCGGACTGCCCTCGAGCGGCAAGGCGCTCTCGTTTTTCAGGCGAAGCAATGTCATAACTGCCATGCCCTTGGTCCGGACGGAGGTCAGCGCGGTCCGGCTCTGAACGACGTCGCTGTGCAACTTACACAAGATCAGTTGATACGCCAGGTGATCCAGGGCGGTGGAAACATGCCAGCCTACGGCAAGAACCTTAGTCCGGCAGAGACGACTGCTCTCGTGGCCTTCCTTCAAACGTTGCATCCGGCGGGTCAAGCGCCGGCACGGGATCCTTCCCGAGCTATTGCGCTTGGAAAAGGCGGAGAGAATTAGTTCACAGTGCGCTCCTCAAGTCGCCCATGACACCTCCAATCCAGTCCGACTTAGCGCCATGGTCCATCTCCTACCCAGTTACGTTTGCTCTATTCCTGGTGGCGAGCGGCTACTTCCGCGGTTGGTGGCGTCTACGGAGCGCGATTCCAAACCTGATTTTGCCCTGGCAGTTTGCGGCTTTCATGGGCGGGCTGTTTGCGCTGTGGATTGCCTTGGGTTCGCCGCTGCGAACGCTTCACCATGAACTGCTCTCCATCCACATGGTGGACCATGTTCTATTGATGGCCGTTGCTCCGCCCTTGATTCTCCTCGGAGCCCCGTTCCGATCATTGATGCAAGCCTTACCGCAGCGGCTCGTCGGTGAAGCGCGGACCTGGCTTCTGTCTTCGCTTCTCATGCGGCAGTTGGGCCAGCCTTTGGGCCGCGCTCTTGAAAATCCGATTTTCTCCTGGCTTGCCGCCGTGATCGCTCTCATAGGATGGCACCTTCCAGCAGACTTCGAATTGGCCATGCGCTCCAACGCGTGGCATGCATTCGAGTACGCATGCTTTTTCGTAACCGGACTTCTCTTTTGGTGGCCGGTCATCCAGCCTTGGCCGAGCGTCGTGCAGTCGTCACGATGGTCCACGGTCTTATATCTTTTTTTTGCCACCTTTCCGTGTGACATGCTTTCCGCATTCCTTACCTTTTGCGACCGCGTTGTCTATCCGTGTTACCTGTCCGGAAATCGACAGTCCTCTATTTCACCTCTTCAAGATCAGGAGTATGCGGGCGCCCTGATGTGGGTTTGCGTGACATTTATTTATCTGCTCCCTGCAGTGGTAATCACAACGCAACTGCTCTCTGACTCCCGCGATCCGGACCGTTTAACCCCCTCGCAAGTCCGTCCAACATTTTGACAGCCTGTCAGGGTGGCGGTGTCTTTTGCTTGCGCGATTTGGCTCCCACCTTCCATTTGACTGCTAACTCCTTTCGATGGAAGCACAATCGCAATTTAGCCAGATACGCCAGCGTGGAATTACGCGTGCTCTCCTTAACGTGACGCCGAATGGCAGATAAGGAGAGCGTCATGAACAGAGAAGAAGTGAACTGGTTATTGCAAACAATCAAGGATCCGGAGAACGCAAAGCGCTTTTTGTTGGCGCAGTACCAGCGAGGGCGAATTTCCCTTCAGCTGCTGAACGATGTAGCGCCGGAAGGGGATGGCATCAACCCCGCAACGAATCCGCTGTCGACCCCGGCAACGATACGCTGCGCCGAACACCCGGCGATGGTGTTGGTTTTTGCCAATGCCTGGTGAGAGCAGCCGCATGCCCAGGAAGTGTGTGCAGGAACAGGAACCAACGTGCTGTTCGGCAAAGGCGTCGCACGCCGGCGTAGACATTGCGTAAATAACATTTATGGATGAGGTCGCATAAAATGACACCGCAATCACTTACGGTCGCTAGTTCGCCTTTTTGGCCTATCGCGATCGGATTTTTCGGTCTCGGTACAGGCTAC
>JAUTXJ010000049.1 GCA_030838075.1 Acidobacteriaceae bacterium | reverse complement strand
CGCCCAGGCGCATGATGGTCGCGCGCGCTTCCTGCATAAACGGCGCATCCACAGAACAACCGGCAAGCTTCAGGGCAAAATACGCCTTCACGGACGCATTAATCTCGCTCGGCCCACCGTGATAAATGTTCCAGCCGCCATCGGGCAGTTGGCGTTTAAGAATGTGACGGACGCAACGCCGTTGCAGTTGCGCGTCCACTTCGCCGCACCAGTGCATGAACACGACATAGTCGGAGCACAGCGTGCTATCGACCAGCAGCTCGCCGCACCAGTGCCCGTCAGGTTTTTGCTGCCGCAAAAGATTTTCCTGTGCGCGCGAAATCGCCCGCGAGATCTCTTCGTCCGCCGCCGAGTAGGATTCCGATATATCCGGCGCGCTCGGTAATACAATCAGTTGATTCGACGGCATCTCGATGCTTCAGGAGGCTTTCGCGGCTGGCTCAGCGCGCTTGCCGGTGAGATGGCCATTTCCCGAGCTGACACCGTTGTAGGCGAGCACTTCACTGCCACGTCCAGCAGGCTTCGGCTTCGCACCGAAATTGAACTTGATTGTTTTCCAAGTGTCGCCGCGCTGAGCTTGCAAGCCCAGCGTTGCAGTGGGCTCGTAGCCGCAATGCACCATGCAATTTTCGCACCGGCTATCGCGCGCGACCCCATTGACGACTCCGTACCGATTCCAGTCGGTCTGTTCCAGCAGCTCCGCGTAGCTTGAGAAATGCCCGTCGGTCATCAAATAGCACGGACCCTTCCAGCCACGGATGTTTCGCGTGGGAATTGCCCAGGCCGAACAGGTCAGGTCCCGTTTGCCAGCGAGAAATTCGAAATAGACCGGTGTTCCGAAAAACGGGTACTGATTCATCCAGTTTTCGATTTTTCGGAATTTCTGAACCGTCATAGCACGGGTGAGGAAGAAATCTTCCGGCCGCAAATTGAGCCGTTTGGTCATGTCTTGCTTGGCGGCGTCATACTCGTAGCCGGGAGTGATGGTGTGTCCGTCAACCCCAAGATCTGACAGGTAATCGAACATCCGCTCGATCTCCTGCATATCGGTCTCTTTATAGATCGTCGTATTGGTCGCCACCTGATATCCCAGCACTTTCGCCATTTTGATTGCCAGAATGCACTCTTTGAAAACGCCCTCGCGTTCGACGATCAGGTCGTGTGTTCGCTCCAAGCCATCAAGATGTACGTTCCAGTACATCCAGTTACTTGGCCCGATAGTTGGCTTTGCAGGGTCTTTCGGGCCTTTGCGGATTTCCGCGGCATCTTTCTCGGAAATCAACCCGGCCTTGAGGAGCACATCGATTTTCGCCTCGAATTTTTTGCCGCTGCCGTTTTGAGCGTTGCTCAATTCCTTCGCCAGCCATTCGCGCATTTTTTTCCGCATGAATACGGCGTTGGTGCAGATGTAAACGATCCGTCTCTGCGCGAGCAATCCTTCGACCAATGCTTCGATATGCGGATAGACCAGCGGCTCACCGCCGCAGACGGAAATCATCGGCGCGTTGCACTCTTGAGCTGCCGCCAGGCAGTCCTCCAAGCTCATTACGTCCTTGAGCGAAGTAGAGTATTCGCGAATCCGTCCGCAACCGGTGCACGTGAGATTGCACGTATGCAACGGCTCGAGCTGAAGCACCGTGGCAAATTTCTTGGTGCCACGCAGCTTGTGGCCGATTACGTACGCAGCGATTTTCGCCGTAAGCGGAAGAGGAAATCTCATAAAAACGAGGATTTTACCGAGAGGCGCTCGGGGTGTCAATGAGCCGGCCCGTTTGTAGTGTTAATCGGCCTCCAGTGGTTATTTGGACCTGCATGAGGACTCTAACGTATAGGGCCCGAACAGCAAATAAACCTGCGACTATGTTGGATTTTTGTGGTTAAATTGAGGTAAGAGGGAATCTAAACAATCGAGGAATCAAGCATATGAAAAGATTATTCTTAGCAGTATTTGCCGTTGGGCTGATTGGCTGCGCAAACCAACCCGCGCCCCCGCCCGGCCCGGCCGTGACCGGCGGCTACCCTTATTCCCGGTATGCTTTTACAGCGGACGTATGGGGCCATCGTAGCCCCGCCTATAAGGATTGGAGCACGGCCCAATTACAGCAGCGCCGCCTCGATCTCTACGGGATGAACCCGCTCACCCAGACTCGCGAGGGCGTGCCTGCTTATATCTATCACGGGCAAGCAACGGCCTCACAAGACGAGATCAAGGCAATCGAAGTTGAGTTGAATTGGCGTTATGATCATGGCGATAAAAGCGCAGAGCTGAAGGAATTCTGGCCTTCAGCGCGGCGTCATATTGCCAGCGGCGGACGTTTCGAGTCAGGCTTCTAACGCGCGGCGAGGTCGGCAGTGAAGCGTCGTGATCGGCGAGATCGTCGACGCGCAAGATCCATGCGCTTGAGCCGTTTGCGACACTCACACGCCGTGCCACCCGCGGCGGATCAGACTGACGGCGATGGCGGCCAGCAGGAGCGCCACTATTTTCGAAACCCCGCGTAACCCCTGTCTGCCCATCCAGCGTGCAACCAGATCGGCATTCCAGAACGCGACCACGACCAGCGCGAGGTTGACCAGAAGCGCCGCAATGGTAAACAACAGGCCGACCGTGTCGACCAGGATCAGGAGCGCTGTCAGTAGCGCAGGCCCGGCTATCAGAGGCATCCCGAGCGGGACCACGCCAAAGTCGTCAGTGGCCTCGCGATTGGCCGGCGCGACATTAAGCAACTCACGTCCCGCCAACCCAAGCAAAATCAGGCCGCCTGCCACCTGAAAATCCGCTACGGTGATCCCAAGTGCGGTAAAGATTATTTTTCCAAGAAATATAAACCCAATCGAAATACAGAGCGCCGTGAAAATGGCGATGCAACCTTCTCGCTGCCGTTTTTCGCGCGGAGCGTCCCCAGCCAGACCCATAAACATGGCCACCAGCCCAACAACATCTATCGCCACAAAAATCGGGATAAAGGCAACGAAAAATTTGTGGACCATGTTCTTAGGCGTTTTTCAAAGTCGTGATTCTCGCCAGAGATGAACACAGATGAAACACGAATTCATCAAAATTCCTTCTGCCATTAGTGAAAATGTGTGTAAATCTTTGGCCTATTTTGCTCTTCCATTTCCTATGTCGAACGATTCCAGTAAAGCCGCATTTGTTCATGTTCCACTCATTCTGCTCGCTTCGAGCTTGGTCGTTGCCGCCGCCGAATTGAAAACAGTCGATGATTTTCGCGCCGCCGCGGCAAAGGCGAAC
>JAUTXJ010000287.1 GCA_030838075.1 Acidobacteriaceae bacterium | reverse complement strand
TTTAGTATCTAAATTAAAAGCTATGTTTGCCGGAGCCTCGTGACCCTGCCCGAACGCTGCGCGGTAAATGTGGAGAATGTCGAGGGGAAAGCATGCCAATAAGGGAAGCAGGAATCCGGATGAGCTTCAGCGAGGAGCTTCAGCCGGCAAAAATAAAAGTGATCGGTGTAGGTGGCGGCGGGTGCAACGCTGTCAATCGCATGATCCGCGCCAAAGTGGAAGGCGTGGAATTCATAACCGCGAATACTGATCTGCAGGCGCTGAAGCTTTCGCAGGCTCCAGTGAAGTTGCAGCTTGGCGCGAAGCTGACCAAGGGACTGGGCGCGGGCGCCAATCCCGAAGTGGGCCGCAAAGCCGCGCTGGAAGACACCGAGAAAATCATCGAAGCGCTGGAAGGCGCCGACATGATTTTTATCACCTCCGGCCTCGGCGGAGGTACCGGCAGCGGCGCCGCGCCGGTGGTAGCTTCACTGGCCAGTGAATTGGGCGCGTTGAGCGTGGCGGTGGTTACCAAGCCGTTCGCGTTTGAAGGTCGCCGAAGAATGTTGCAAGCCGAGCAGGCTTTGGAAGAATTGATTGGCTGCGTCGATACCGTCATCGTGATTCCCAATGAACGCTTGATGGAAACCGTCGAGCGCGGCACCAGCTTTTTTGACGCGTTTCGAATTGCTGACGACATTTTGCGCCAGGCGGTGCAGGGAATTTCCGACATCATTACCGTGCCCGGCATTATCAATCGCGATTTTGCCGACGTGAAAGCCATCATGTCCGGCCAGGGTTATGCGGTGATGGGCACCGCAGTAGCTACCGGAACCAATCGCGCAGTGGATGCCGCCAATCGCGCCATCGCCAGCCCGCTGCTGGAAGACAATTCCATTCAGGGCGCACAGGGCATTCTTATCAATATCAGCGGCAGCTCCAGCCTCACGCTGCATGAAGTTCACGAAGCTTCCAGCGTCATTCAAAAAGCCGCGCACGAAAATGCCAATATTATTTTTGGCGCGGTGCAGGATGACGCCATGAAAGACACCATCAAGATTACGGTTATCGCCGCGGGCTTCAAAGACGCCAACAAAAAGAACATCCATCAGAAGCCGTCCTTCCTGGCGAAGACCTGGAAGGCAGCGCCTGAAACACAGGAAGTGAAAATCACGCAGCAGATACAGGAAGAAGCGCCGCCACCGCCGCCACCGGCGCCGGTAGTGCATCACGCGCAGGTGCAACAGCCCGCTCGCGAGGTGCATCAGGACGTTGACGATTTGGATGTGCCGACATTCCTGCGCCGGCAAGCTGCTCAAAAGGCCTGAACGGTTCACAAGTATTCAGCTAGCTGTTTTAATTAATTTCGAAAAGGGCGCATGCCAATGCGCCCTTAATTTTGCGGCCCGGGTGAAGGGAATTATTCACAGAGAACCGCGAGCCTCCGAGCCATCGCGCGGACTTCTTTTTCAAACTCCAAGTAATTCATTTGCGGGTGAGGTAACACGCTGCTCAAGCCGGAATGGAATTCCCGCGCCCCGGTAGCCGCTGCGATCTGCAAAATATTCCTCATATTGATGCCGGCGCCGGGAACAATGGTGACGCGCTGGTCTGCCATCAAGATTAGCATCGCTATATTGTCGACGCCTTCAAGAGCGCTGGCCGATCCTCCAGAGGTGAGAATCCGAGAGGCCCCACACCGCACCACATCGTCGAGCGCTTGCGAAAAATCCGGGCACGCGTCGAACGCGCGATGAAATGTCAACGGTAAGGGCTTAGCCAGCTCAACCAATTCGCGAGTGCGATCAATGTCCACGGTGCGATTCGCTTTCAAAATACCGAGGACCATGCCGTCGGCGCCTGAATCCTCGGCCACGGCAATGGATTTCTTCATCTGCGTAAATTCATTCGGTGCATAAACGAAGTCGCCGGCGCGTTGCCGAATCATTACGAAAATAGGAATCTGGATTTGCTGACGCACGGCGCGCAGTGATGCTAGATCCGGGGTTAGTCCACCAACGGAAAGGTCGCGGCAAAGCTCAATGCGATCGGCGCCGCCCCGCTCAGCGGCCGCAGCGGCTTCCAAGGCTTCAACGGAAATCTCCAGCAGGATTTTCTTCTTCACTGACCGTGCAGAACATCATAGCGCGCGATCACAAATCCCAGCGCCGAGCCAACGAAGACATCGCTGGGAAAATGCGAGCCGGTAGATACACGGGCGAATGATATGGCGGCGGCGGCGGCGTAGGCCAAATACGGAACCCAGCGATGCTCGCGATAACGCCGCGCGAAAACTGTAGCTACTGAGAAGGCCATCATGGCGTGGCCGGAGGGAAAGCTAGTACCTTTGCCGAAGATGGATCCATTGCTGTGGAAGAAAGTGTCGCTATAGGGTCCGGCCACTGGAAGTTCCGTGGGACGCTGGCGTCGCGCGATCGCTTTCATCACCACCATAAGGATGGTGTCATCTGCTACTGCTTCGCCGGCAAACAGCGCAGAGCCCTGGTCATATGAATCGTGCCGGAGCAGACTCACCCCGTAAAAAACCGCGGGCACAACGGCGATGGCTGCGCCAGTTGCGGTGGTGCTGAATACTTGATTGAAACCGTGGAAATCCGTGGTTTGGCGGAAGTGCGGCATGGTCTGTGGATCGGTAGCTATAAAAACCGCCGTGCCTCCGGTTATAAACAAGGCCGGAAGCCAGTGATGTCCCTGGCCAAGCCCCAACGGGAACAGCCACATGTCTTTCTGGTCGTGCAGAAAATTCATCGGCAATTTGCGCAGCGATACTTCGCGGTCTGATCCCGGATTTTCTTTAGAGGGCTGCGGGAGTGGGAAGCTCGACGAATTTGCAGCGGCGCCGGATGATGAAGATTCGGATGAGGAATCTAGGGAAGCCGGATAATCCGGGAGCGCATAGTCAGGATTGATGCCGCTGCTTACCTTTTCAGCGGAGAGATCGGAAACAGGAGCTGTCGCGGAAATTGCTATGGGGACAGACGCCTGTTGCGCAGCGAATCCGGTGCCCGGCAGCCACGAACAACAAACCGTTGCCGCCAGGCAATAGCTTTTGAACCGGCCTGAATCGACCATCTGAAATATCTCCTGTGACCGGGATGCGCTGGACGCAAAGAATAACGCGGAGAGTGGAGGGGAACTCTACACAGATTACTTTAGCACCTGAAATTAAAATGTGGGGTTTACATTAATGATAATTTAGGTTTGTTAGCGAACTCTTATATCCAGCCGAGGGACGCAAATGTCGTGATGGAAGCGCAGCCTAGCGCCACGCCAAGCACCACTCCGGCCAGCACGTCGCTCAGGAAATGCATGCCCAGGACGATGCGGGAAAAGCCAATGCTTATCGCTAAAAAGAAAAGCATGCCTTCCAGCGCCGGATAAAAATAACTGAGCACCAGCGCGATGGAAAACGCCGTCATGGTATGTCCCGACGGAAAAGAAAATTTATCTGGCGGTAAAACTTTTGACCAGCAGTGCGGCTCGAATTGACACGGCCGCATGCGATGGCTCAGATGTTTGAGCGCTTTGAAGATCAGCACGCCGACGAGGGCTGCCGAGCCGGCTGCGCCGACCGCTGCCAGTCGTTGCGGCCCGCCCCAGGCCAGCAGCATGATCCCTGCTCCGTACCACAGCCAGCCATCACCAAGGCGCGTCGACAGAATCATCCAGACGCGAAACCATCGCGGCGCACGCCAGCGGTTCATCTGCCGCATGACCCGGTGGTCGCGGTTTTCGATGAAGCCCCACAGCATGCGCGTTACAGTCACGGTCTTACCTCATGCAGAAGTGCCTAACGAGGGCCCGAGAGACGATGCCAACGGAATGCCAAACGGAAAATGTTCCGGAATCAAATTATCCGCGCGTGGCGCGACGTCCCACAAGCGTCGCGTGCGTTTTTCAGTATTGTCCAAAATGGCCGACCATTTCCGGCAGAAACGAATTTCGTTCAGCCAATGGCCGGCGGTAAAGAACGGCACGAGCACCGCCAGCGGTGAAATCGCCAGCGTCCAGGGCATCTCGTGGACCAGGGAATTGACGATGCTGAAGACATCGGCGGTGAGCTTGGCGTAGCCGCCGTGCGCGCCATGTATGCGGCCGCGTCCTTGCATGAGTCCCGCGAAGAATTCGTTCACGGTGCGCGCGCCGGGAACTTCCGTATGAGTCAGGCCCACTCCCGCAATGGCGTGGGAGTCGCTGCCGGCTATGGCCACTTTTCCAAAACGCGCCGCGAGATTGGCAGCACCAGCATTGGCTTTCGCGCACATCTGGCCGTTACGCGCTTCGAGCGCCGGAACATAAGAAGCGAACCAGTCGAAATCGTGTTCGTCACGGCGCCCGGTGAGGCCGGAGAAAACATGGTTCACGCTAAAGAACAGTTTCCGCTCGGTGAGATACATCACCAGCGAGATAA
>JAUTXJ010000043.1 GCA_030838075.1 Acidobacteriaceae bacterium | reverse complement strand
CATGGCCGCCAGAATCGAGTGCGATGCCTTCGGCGTAGCCGTTGAAACTGGCTTCCATGCGAATGAGCTGCGAATTCATGTAATTTGCCGCCGCCTTGGACATGGCCGGAAGGGTGTTGGGTGCAATGCGGGTCCAGGAGCTGACGCCGACGTCGACACCTTTGGTCAGTGCTTCTGGGCCGAGATAGGCGCCCCAGGTCCAGCAGGCCATATAGACTTCGATCGGGGAGTTAAGAGGATTGACGCCAACTTCGCCGTAGCCGCGCAACACAATCGGTTTCACGTAACAGGAGTTGAGTTTGTTCAGGCGGACTAACTCGGTGGCGGCGTTGCCAAATTCTTCAGCGGAATACGCTAAATCCATGCGATAGATTTTCGCGGAGTTGACCAGACGATCCATGTGATCGCGAAGACGAAAAATGGCCGGACCCTGCTTGGTTTCGTAGCAACGAATGCCTTCGAAAACCGCGGAGCCGTAACTCACGACGTGGGAAAGGACGTGTAATTGAGCGTCGTCCCAATTTATCCATTTTCCGTTGTGCCAAATTTTTTCTGTCTTCTGAACCGGCATGGGTAAGCCCCTTAGCGCAAGAAATCGCGCTAGAAATTAAGAATACGGTACGGCGTGCGGAGCGTCAATTCAGAGTATCTGGGACGGGCTCAAGCTCAAGAACCAATATGGCGCGTGTTCGTATTTCGTTACGGAGTTGGCGATTAGACGACGACTCGCGGGTGACTCAACGGACTTTATTTCGGCGTGTCGGCATGCCGGCCTGGATTTTCCGCGGCATGCATGGCGGCTTGAGATTCAGCGACGAGGCGGCCAGTGCGATTTTCGTATACACCCAGTAGCAAGAAGGGAATGGCCGTAGAGGCGGCCCATAACTTGGCGCGGCGGGGAATTTTTGATTCGGCATCCCAACGGAAGAGCTGCGCGGACACAAAGAACGTGATTGCGGCCCAGAAGAACAGCGCGAGGACTCCGAGCAGCAAATGCGTAATGGGTACTGAAAACACGATGGCACGTTGCAGGCTGTTGACCAGGTAAGTGGCGGGAAGGAACACACCGACGCGCTGCATTACGGCGGGAAGGCTTGGAAGCGGCAGAGTAGCGCCGGAGAGGAAAATTAGCGGGAGCCAGAGCAGTTGATTGATGATCTGCGTTTCCTGCATGGTGTTGGTGACGCTGGCGACTACCAGGCCAAGCGATGCGAAGGAAACCGTGCCGACAGTGACAAGAATAAAGACGGCGAGGAGGTCGCCGAAATTGTGTACGTGGAAAAACGCGCGGGCGAAGAGCAGTTCTAAAAGAACCGTGGGCATAGTCAATAGGTAATTCGCAACGACGCTGGAAGCGAGCATGTCGCTGGGCGTGACTGGGGTGACGTGGAAGCGACGCAAAATTCCTTGCTCCCGGAAGGTGACCAGCGCGGCACTCAGACCCCAGAAGCTACCCATGACGGTCAGGGCTACGACAGGGCCGAGAAGGTAGCGCACGCCTTCAGGGACGCCCTTCGCAAAAACTCCTGCGTAAAGAAAAAAGAAAGCGAAGGGCATGATCACGCTGAAGAACAAAAACATTTTGTTGCGAATGGTGAGCTGAATTCGCATGCGGGTGAGAGCGGCAAAGTTACTCAATCGCGTAACCTCCGGCCAGTGAGTTCGATGAATACGTCTTCGAGGGAAGGAGTGGCAATTTCAAGGGAGAACAGCTCGTTACCTTGGGACTCGAGATATTTCACCAGCGAAACAATGGCCTGGGGCGGGTGTTGGCATTGCAAAACGTAGCTCTCGCCCAGAATGCGGCAGTCGGAGACGCCTTCCAAGTTTTTTAGATTTTCCTGAGGCTCGGGGCGGGCCAAACGAACTTCCAAGCGAGTTTTGTCGTCAGAGCGCTCTTTTAGTTCCCGGGGGGTGCCGAGCGCGATCACGGTGCCGTGGTCGACGATGGCGACACGATCGCAAAGGCGCTCGGCTTCTTCGATGTAGTGAGTGGTCATGACAATGGTTTTCTTTTCGCGGCGAAGTTCTTCGATGATGTCATAAATTTCGCGGCGTACCTGAGGATCCAGGCCTGCGGTGGGCTCGTCGAAGAAAAGCACTTTGGGGTCATTGACCAGGGCCATTGCCAGAGCGAGACGCTGTTTTTGGCCACCGGAGAGTTGGCTATAAAAGGTGTTGCGCTTTTCTTCGAGTCCGAAGCGCTTGAGGAGTTCTTCAGGATTTCGATGCACCCGGTAGAAGCTGGCAAAAAGGCGGAGCGCCTCCATGACCCGCAGTTTGTCGGGGAGCGAAGTGGCCTGGAGTGCGGCCCCGATGTGGTGTTTCAGTTCTTGCGGATTTTTCTGGGGATCAAGGCCGCAAACGGATACGCGCCCGGAATCGGGAGTGCGCAGGCCCTCCAGGATCTCCACGGTAGAAGTTTTTCCCGCGCCGTTGGGGCCAAGCAAACCAAAAACTTCGCCTTCCTCAACATTGAAACTGACGCCTCGAACGGCTTCAACATCGCCGTAGCGTTTGACGAGGTTCTCCACCTGCAAAATCGAATTATTCATTTCAAAGAGTTATAGCACAGGTGCCAAATGCGAGCCGTTACAGGCGAAAGACTGAGTTTGCGAGAGGTGCAGAGAAGAAGAACTGGAGCTGACGAATTTGAGGGGCTAGGATTTGGCAGGTCGGCGGCGTGCAGACGCTTTGCGGGCTTTTGTAGGGGTCTGCTTTTCTGCCGCGCGCGTTGTGGCCGGCGGCTTCCAGGCATGCAATTTGAGATCTACGCGAGATTCGATTAATTTCACCCCTTCACTTTCGAGGAGTTTTTTTTGCAGCATGGCGTAGGGTCCGCGAATCAGGATTTTGCCACGCTCTCCAACCACGCGATGCCACGGGATGCCTTTTCCAGACGGAGTACTAGCCATGGCGCGTCCGGCGGTGCGAGCTCCCCCCGGTAGACGCAGGGCTTTAGCAAGGGCTCCATAGGTTAGAACCCTGCCGCGAGGAATTCGTTGCACCAACCGGTAGACCATGTCCCAGGACATTTACACTCTCCAAAAAAGACGGGATTATGCTAAGCCGCGCTATGAGAGAGAACAAGACAAAAGTCTGCAAATGGGGTTTAACAAAGTGAAAGAGAAGTACACAAAAAAGCATTCGCGATCAGACGTGTTGCGGAAAAGTGATGAAACAAAACGAAAAATTTGATGAGCAAATGGGAATAAATGCATCTAATTTATTGTCAACAAAATTGCAGTCACATTTTCGTTTACGAATTGGACACCAAGTGATTGACGCTGTAGTGGAAGTCAAATACACTACAGATAAATGGGGCGTGTGAGGTAACGTCATGGCTTTTGTTCGCCGCAAAGGGAATACGTTTTATTTGGTGCACAATGTGCGCCACGGCGGAAAAGTGCGGCAATTGCATCTCGCGCGTTTAGGAAAGCGCGCGCGTATCACGGATCAGGTAGTACGGGAAGTATCCAAGAAACATCCCTTCATCGATCTGAACTGGCGCTCTCTGCGGGAACAGTTGAATAGTCAGTTGGATCTCGTGGATCCCGAATCCCCAGTAGTACAAACCCTGGTATCAAGTCTGCGGTCGATCAATCTGGATTTGGCGGATCTGTTTCCGCCGGTGTTGCGAATTTCTGAATCGCCTGTAGTGGCCCGGGAATTGCTTCTACAGTTACGACTGCTGCAGTCGACGCTTCAGGTCAAGTTGGATCAGTTTGACCGGAGCGGCGTGCGATTTGGTAATGCGCCATCGCGGTTACGTGGTGCAGGGAGGCGGTCATGAGTACAGGTACAAGCATTCTTCCGCTGGATCCGAGTAAGCGAAGCACGGGGACGTTGGATTTCGAAACGTCGCTGCGCTCGAAAATCGTCGGCCAGGAGGAGGGCGTTCAGGCGCTGGTTGAGCTTTACCAGGTTTTTTGCGCAGGATTGAACTCCCCAGGCCGTCCAGTGGGTAACGTTTTGCTACTTGGTCCCACGGGGTCCGGTAAGACACGGATCGTGGAAGCCGCGGCTGAAATCCTGTTCGGCGATGCTCGCGCGATGATCAAGGTGGACTGCGCGGAATTCCAGCACTCGCACGAAATCGCGAAGTTGATCGGCTCGCCTCCGGGATATTTGGGGCACCGTGAGACGCACCCGTTAATCACGCAGGAAGAGTTGGCAAAAAGCCACACGGAAAAACTCAAACTTTCGTTCCTGTTATTTGACGAGATTGAAAAGGCGTCAGATTCGCTGTGGCAATTGCTGTTGGGAATGTTGGACAAAGCGACTTTGACGCTGGGCGATAACCGTAAAGTGGATTTGTCGCAGACGGTGATTTTCCTCACTTCCAACCTAGGCGGCGGGGAAATCACGGAAATGATGCATGGGGGCTTGGGTTTCGTGCAGCCCGCCGACAAGCCGATAACGGGCTTGGAGAAAAAGGTCGAGCGCACTGCAATGGAAGCAGCGCGGCGCAAGTTTTCGCCTGAATTCATGAATCGCCTCGACAAGGTAGTGGTATTTCATCCCTTACAGCGCGAACAGCTCGAAGAAGTTTTGCAGATTGAGCTCGGGAACGTGCAGCGTCGCGTGCTGGAAACAGCCAAGGGCCAATTTTTATTCCGGGTGACTGGCGCCGGCCGGGACTTTCTTCTAAAAGAAGGTACAGACCAACGTTACGGAGCTCGTCATTTGAAACGCGCCATCGAGCGTCACGTTGTTTATCCGCTGGCGAATTTGCTGGCCACCGAACAGGTACAGCTCGGAGATCTGGTGCGCATCGATTGGGACGGCGAGCACAACCTGCTGACTTTTGTGCGAGAGGGCGAAGGTGCGTTGGTGAATAACGCGCCTCCGCCGGCAACGCGTACAGCCCCACTAGAAGAAATACGCGACGGTAAATCCGTGGACGCGCCTGCGGAAGTGGTTTTGGACGCAAAGAAATCGCGGGCTGCTTTGCCTGCGGCGACACCCGCGGCTGCCCCGCAAGGGCGCAAAAAAACGGAACGGTAACTCCGCAGGCCATAGCGCGCCAACCTGTCGCCATGAGTCAGGGCACACGTCAAACTGCCGAAATTTGTCGCGTGCGACTGACACAAATATGTTTCATCGCTCTCAATTTGCTCTCAGACGAAACACTGTCTCAATCCATGAGACAGTTCCCATAATTTCAGCCAACGTAAGTCATTGAAATTGCAAGGCATTTCCCTTTCAAGAGTCCCCGGACCGGGTGGCATTCCTCATGCTGTATCTCAAAGAAGCAAGGCATTGAGACTTCGATCGTCTTCCACACCCGTGGCCGAGGCGAAGAAGGACTGGGGAAAATGAGAGCTGCAGTTCGACACCAACTTGATCCGTCCATTCGCAGCACGGATACTCGCGACTTTGAAAGTTCATTGCGTTCCAAGATTGTTGGCCAGACCGAAGGAGTGCAGTCCCTGGTCGATATGTACCAGGTATTTTGCGCGGGCTTGAACTCGCCTGGGCGTCCGGTCGGCAACCTGCTGTTTCTTGGTCCGACGGGCTCGGGAAAAACGCGCATCGTGGAAGCCGCGGCGGAGATATTGTTTGGGGATCCGCGGGCGATCATTAAAGTGGACTGCGCAGAATTTCAGCATTCTCACGAAATTGCAAAATTGATTGGTTCACCTCCAGGGTATCTGGGACATCGCGAAACACATCCGCTGATCACGCAGGAAGCGTTGGCAGTCAGCCATACAGAGAAGCTGAAGTTGTCTTTCCTGTTGTTCGACGAAATTGAGAAGGCGTCTGACGCGCTGTGGCAGTTGCTGCTGGGGATTTTGGATAAGGCAACACTTACGCTGGGGGACAACCGCCGCGTAGATCTTTCGCAAACAGTGATTTTTCTGACCTCGAACCTGGGCGGCGGAGAAATTACCGATTTGATGAATGGGGGAATGGGATTTGTGCAACCGGGCGATAAGCCGGCCGCAGGTTTAAACGACAAAATCGAACGCACCGCTGTGGAAGCCGCGAGACGCAAGTTTTCCCCGGAATTCATGAACCGGCTCGACAAAGTAGTGGTGTTCCACCCGCTGAAGAAGGAACAACTCGAACAAGTGCTTGAGATCGAGCTTGAGCAGGTACAGAAGCGAGTATTGCAGACAGCTAAAGGGCAGTTCTTATTTCGCGTTACCGGGGCCGGCCGGGAGTTCCTGTTGCAAGAAGGAACGGATCAGCGCTATGGCGCTCGCCACTTGAAGCGCTCTATTGAACGCCACGTTGTTTATCCTCTGGCAAATTTGCTGGCTACCGATCAGGTGCAACTGGGCGATCTGGTTTGCATTGATCAAAACAACGAAAAGAATGGCTTGACGTTTGTACGCGAAGGCGAAAACCTGGCTATACCGGCGAGAAGGCCAGAACCTGCGGTCGCCGCGCGTCAATTACCGGTACGTAATGGCAGGTCGGTGGAAGCTCCTACGGTGGCATTTGGGCCTGAAGGAATGCCCCGGATGGCTCGATAGCTGTAATTAGTTAAAACCTATTCGCCCGCGGTGACTTTACCGCGGGCTTCTTCTTGTACGCCGCGCATGTTCGGCAGCTTGCGGGTGAAAGTCCCGTCCCAACCTGATGGAGGTGAAGGGTAGCGAAGCGCAAGGGCGTCACCGCGAGGTGGGGTCTGAAGGAAGCGTGGAGCAAAG
>JAUTXJ010000447.1 GCA_030838075.1 Acidobacteriaceae bacterium | reverse complement strand
AATTTTACCGACGAAGAAGCGAAAGCCATCGTGGACGAGACGCACCGCCTGGGGAAACGGGTTGCGGCCCACGCGATTGGGTCGGACGGAATAGCAGCGGCCTTGCGTGCCGGTGTCGATACCATCGAGCACGGTGACGGACTTACCGATGCGCTGATCGATGAAATAGCTAAAAAAGGCGTCTACTGGGTTCCGACAATCACCGTTGGTGCGTATGTTGCGCCTGGACGCGGTGGAAACTGGACCAGAATGGTGGATCTGGAGCGCGTCGCTTTTCAGAAGGCGTTGAAGAAAAACGTGAAAATTGTTTTTGGAACGGATGCCGGCGGCTTCGATTGGAAGGAATTAAATCAAGCCAAGGAGTTTGAATATTACGTGCAATATGGGATGACTCCCATGCAGGCAATTCGCTCGGCCACTTCAATGGCTAGTGAGCTCTTGGGCTGGAAAGATAAAGTGGGCACGATTGAGCCCGGCAAATGGGCCGATATTGTTGCCGTGAGCGGTGATCCGCTGAAGGATATTTCAGAATTGTCTCGCGTGAAATTCGTGATGAAGGGTGGAGTGGTTTACAAAAGCGAGCCGCGTTAGGTTGATTGATCGGAGCTCAGAAAAAGGCCGCGCCACCGTCTACATTGATGGACTGACCCGTCATAGCGCTCGAAGCGTTGGAGCACAGGAACAGAGCAGCGTGCGCGATTTCGTCGGCGGTTTGTCCTCGGCCCTGCAAAATGGACTGCAGGAATCCGGCGAGTTGTTCTTCTGAACTGACACCAATCTTTTTTGCTAGTGTGGCGCCAAGCTCCTGGGACATGATCGTCTCTGTTACCGGGCCGGGACAAATGGCATTCACGCGAACTCCTTTGCGCGCTGCCTCCGCCGCGGTCACGCGCGTCAGGCCAAGCATGCCGGCCTTGGCGGCCGCATAAGCAGAACCCCACGAAAAAGCCGACTTGGCCGACAAACTGGAGATGTTGAGAATCGCTCCGTGCTCATGGTCGTACATTTCTGGCAATACCAACTGCGTGAGCAGAAATGCGGCGCGCAGATGCACCGCGATGACCTCATCGAAATCGGCCAGCGGGTATTCTTCGACGGGAACCACCGGCCCGTAATGACCGGCGTTGTTCACGAGAATAGTCACGGGTCCAAATGTTTCTCGCGCCGAGTCAACGATCCGGCGGCAATCGTCTTCGCGCGTTATATCGGCCGTTGCGAACGTGACTTGACCGCCGCGATCCGAAATTTCCGCCGCAGTAGAAGCAAGTTGATCATGCGAGCGAGCGCACAGAAAGACCGACGCACCTTGTTTTGCGAAGAGCAGTGCAATGGCGCGGCCAATACCGCGTCCTGACCCGGTGATCAATGCAGACTGTCCCTGGAGAATCATAGGAAAGGAGAATAGAAGTACCGGGGAGCGCATGCAAGCGCGCTTCGTTCGTCGGCAGGTTTGAGTTATTTCTATATTAAAAATAAAAGCGGGATGGTTATTTCTCTATCCCGCTTTTCAAATTCATAAGGTGGATATGTCCCCTCGTCTGTGCGCGGCTGTTAATCTTTGCCGCGTTTTAAATCACGCAACAGGCGATGCACCGCATCGCGAACATGGTTGGTCGAAAATGATTCGTGGTTCATTTCCTTCTGTCCCACAGCGCGAAAGGCCACTTTATTCGAACTCTGTTTTACGAAGTCAAATACGATAGTGCCTTCGCGATAGTTCGGGTCGCGGTAACCATACGGCCCGCCCCAATATCCCCACGTGTACGACGCCCAGCAACCAAACGGTCCACACACAAACCCTGGATAGCCGCCGCGATATCCGCCCTCGCGATAGCCCCCTCCTTCGCCCGCGGTATGTCGCCGAACGGCAAAGTGGTAGTCCACGAGAAATTCAGCGGCCGCGGGATCAGCAACTTGCTTGAAACCCTTGGAACGCAATTCCTGCTCGATGTCTGTGCGGATAGCCAGGCGCAGAGTTTCGTTATCAGTCCGCGGATCGCGCGAAATGGTTTCGGAGCGGCCGTCATCAGAAATCACGTCCCGAGATATCACGTCGCGACCGGCCTCATCTTTGTCTTTTCTGTTTTTGTCTGGACTGTCCGGTCGCCAGGCCCAGGTAGCATGTTTCGGGATGTTCACACTATGGTCGCGCACGACATCGATGTGTTCGTCGCAGCCCGCAAATAACAGGCCGGAGGCGACCAAGGCCCCCAGCAACAGCGGCGAAGTTCTTGCCGTAATCAAGGTCGGATGCCACATTTCAGAATCCTCCAATGTCCAAACTAATCCCATCGCATTTAACCCTATAGAGGCGCAACAGTTGCGGGAAGTTGCCGGTGCAGTGTCAAGTCGTGCCCAATCAGGCATGGGAACAAAACGGCGGATCAATATCGGAATCTTGGAAACCGGTGCAGCGGGTTGGACGGTAAGGTATGATAGAGTCTTCGAATTCTAGAGTTAGGACGGCGATGGATACAGCAACCAACGGAAAAGTACTACTGAGGGTTAGACCCAGAGGGTTTTGCGCGGGCGTGGTGCGCGCCGTGGACATCGTGGAGCTGGCGCTGGAAGCCTATGGCGCGCCGGTCTACGTGCATCATGAAATTGTCCATAACACCTACGTAGTAGAGCAGTTGCGCCGTCGTGGTGCGATTTTTGTGGAGTCTATCGATGACGTGCCCCACGGTGCGGTGTTGGTTTTTAGTGCCCATGGAGTGCCACCCACGGTACGGGAAGAAGCCAAAGCCAGGTCGCTTAAGGTTATTGACGCCACTTGTCCGCTGGTGACTAAGGTTCACCTTGAGGCGCTGAAGTTCGCGCGCGAGAAGCGCACCATCATTTTGATTGGCCACCGCGACCACCAGGAAATTGTCGGCACCTCCGGCGAGGCGCCTGACCGCACCATTGTGGTGGATTCGGTGGCTGCCGTCGATCAGTTGAAGGTCGATGACCCGGATAAGCTGTCCTTTCTAACCCAGACAACCTTAAGTCTTTATGACACTCAGGAAATCGTGGCGCGTCTGCGGCAAAGATTCCCCGCGATTAAGGGACCGGCCAGCGATGACATTTGCTATGCCACGCAAAATCGGCAAGAAGCCGTGGAACAGGTCGCTAAAGATGTGGACCTGATCCTGGTGGTCGGCTCGCCGAATAGTTCCAATTCGAACCGTCTGGTGGAAGTTGCCCAGCGTAGCGGAGTCCGGGCCCAACTGATCGATTCAGCTGCCGATATTGATGTTAGTTGGCTGGAGGGCGTGGCGCGCGTGGGCTTAACCGCGGGGGCGTCCGCGCCGGAAGTGCTGGTGGAACAAGTGAGCCAGCGATTGGCGGAATTTGGATTTACCGATCAGCGCGACTTGGATTTGATTCGCGAAGATGTGCGCTTCACCTTGCCACCGGAATTGGCGACCATTGCCGCCGCGCCGCGACGGTAATTCGAGGTTGGAAGTTGGTTGTTCGAAGCAGTTTAAGAACTTGGTGCGGCATTTATTTGCACGAGATTCACAGCAAGCAATTCGCTGAACCGTTAACGTAAGGAGCAAATTTG
>JAUTXJ010000446.1 GCA_030838075.1 Acidobacteriaceae bacterium | reverse complement strand
GGCCCAGTTTGCCGCCGGGAAAAAATTGAAATGGGTGCATTCCACTTCCGCCGGTGTCGGACAACTCATGTATCCGGAGTTGCGCAACTCCGGAGTGATAATCACCAACGCCAGTGGCATTTTTTCTATACCCATGGCCGAGCACACCATCGGCTTGATCCTGGCTTTGGCCCGAAATTTTCCAGACACCGTGCGCCAACAGGAAAAAGCCATCTGGTCGCAACAGGATCTGTGGGACAAGCCCCAGCATCTCGCGGAAGTGAATGGAACCCTGCTCCTTATCGTCGGTTACGGATCGATCGGCAGGGAAGTAGCAAAACGCGCGAAGGCCCTGGGCATGCGCGTATGGGGTGTGACCAGATCAGGCAAAGGCGATGCCACCCACGCCGAAAAAATTGTCTCCTCCGCTGAATTGCATAACGTTTTGCCCCATGCCGATTACCTTTTGCTTTGCGCGCCTGAGACGTCGGAAACAAACTCCCTGATCGGCGCGCAACAATTAGCGCAAATGAAGCGCACTGCGCGACTAATCAACGTAGGCCGAGGATCGCTTGTAGATGAAGCCGCATTGATTTCTGCACTGGAAAGTGGAGCGCTGGCCGGCGCCGCCGTTGACGTCGCACAGACCGAACCTCTGCCCGCCACAAGTCCGCTGTGGCACGCTCCGAATTTATTCATCACGCCGCACACCAGCGCGCTCAGCGACCGGTTATGGCCCCGCGAAACGGCTATGTTAGTGGATTTACTCGAACGTTGGTTCGATGGCCGCGAACTCTTCAATCGCGTCGATTTCGCCCGCGGCTACTAAAGACGAGTACCCAACGCACTCGACGTCAGTCCGACTGGAGCGTGCCGACCTTCTTCTTCTGCTCCGGTCTGTCGCCCCACGATGCGGATCACGTCGCCACCACCACCCACCGGTCAGTCCGACTGGAGCGTGCCGACCCTCTTCTTCTGCTCCGCTCTGTCGCCCGCTATGCGGATCACGTCGCCACCACCACCCACCGGTCATTCCGACCGGAGCGTGCCAACCCTCTTCTTCTGCTCCGCTCTGTCGCCCCACTATGCGGATCACGTCGCCACCACCACCCATCGGTCATTCCGACCGGAGCGTGCCGACCCGCTTCTTCTGCTCCGCTCTGTCGCCCCGCTATGCGGTTCACGTCGCCACCACCACCCACCGGTCATTCCGACCGGAGCAGACCGAGGCTTTTTCCTTTCTCATTCGCTCCTGCGAATGAGTCGGGCTGCGCAGCGGAGGAATCTCTCTTCGATCGCGCAAGACGCCTCCCGCACCGTCCGCCAACCGCTAGCATTAGTCCCCGGTTCCGCTCTTCGGTGCCTGGTAGCCTTCACGCGCGTACACCACGTATTTCTGCTTCTTTCCTTTTTGGTCCACCACGTTAAGCGGACCGCCGTCGGGCGCCACCAATTCCACTTTCACTTTGTGAAAGCGCCCGTCCTTCGCGCCATTCCCCGGGGTGTAAGAAATGCTGTACTGATGGCGCAGCATGGAAGCCACTTGCTGGAATATTCCCGGAATTTCCCCGTCGAATTGCGGAAACCAGGAAAATCCCCCCGTCTCATTAGCAAAAGTTTTTAACTGATTTTCCGCCTGCAGATAATCCATGTGCGCGCCCATGGATCCACGCGCATCCATAGCGTTCGTCAATGTTTTACCGAGGCCCACCGCGAAAATGGTGACATCGCTCTGGCGCAACTGCTTCATGGTCTGGTCCAGAGTGTGTTTGGAAAAAGTATCCACGCCGCTGGCCAGCAGCAGGATCGATTTTTTCCCTTTCACATCTTTCAACCGCTCATTCGTCTCAAGAATGGCGTCAAAAACATTTGACTCACTGAATCCCGGAAAATACAGTCGACTGATTGCTGCGCGAACTTCATTTTTATCTTGCGTAAAATCCACTTCCAGGCGCGTCTTCATGTCAAAAGTTTCCAGCGCCACCCAATCTTTTTGCTGCAGGTTGGGAAACAGCGCATCAGCCCAATACCTGGCATACGCCGCAAACCAGCCATAAGCGCGGCCGCTGAACTCCATAACAATGACCATCGTGATAGGAGCATCTGTGGGGGCGAAATTCGTAATCGTTTGCGGCGCGCCATCGTCCAACACGCGGAAATTTTCTTTTTTCAACCCAGTGAGGATGTCGCCATTTTTCGTGGTCGCGATCACGTCCACCGTGACCACCGGAACATCCACCGCGATCGTCACGCCAGCTTCCGGAGGCGCTTGCGCCGGCGGCTTCGCTGCCGGAGTCTGCGCTGCAGGGGGAGGTGTGGCGGGCGGCGGACTTTGCTGCGGCTGCCCGCCCTGCGGCCCCGCAGGGGCCTGCGCCCAAGTCGTATGTATCGACAAAGCGCATGCCAGCAACGTAACGAGACTCGCCGAAAAAATTTTGCCAGATACAGCTTTCATAGCTGGAACCTCATGTTATGACCCCGAATTCTTTGCCAAGTTCTTTTGCCCAGTTCTTTGCCCAATTCTTTGAATGATGGCTCGTCTGAACCTATGCGTTGACTCTTCGCAACGGCACTCCACGGAACGCCGGAACGACCACACCCTGCATGTTAGTATGAAGCGGAATCGCAGAAAAGTGTTGCAGGCTGGAATTTGGCCCATACCTGGACTGTTATTTGGGCTTCGACTAAGCCAGTAGCTGTTCCTCAACCCAAAATGGAGGGGATTCGTGAGCGGGAAACGCAAACTGCAGGTCATCATGAGTGTCGGGGCGCTGCTGCTAAGCGCCGGTTTGCCGCTGGCCGCCCAAGTTTCTCCGTCTCGCCCCGCAGGCCAATCTGCAGGCGCACCCACCTCGCAATCTCCAGCGGTAGCGCTCAGTAGTCCATCGCCCATCGGCGATACCACCGCGCTCGCAAAAGAAGCCCAGGGCTGGCTGATCGATATGGTCCGCACCAACACGACCAATCCACCAGGTAGTGAACAATCCATCGCCAAGTACCTGGCGCATATCCTCGAGAAGGAAGGCATCCAGTCCGAAATGCTCGACCTCTCGCCAGGACGCAGCGCGCTGGTGGCGCGTTTGAAAAGTTCGGCAGTGGCCGATCCCTCGAAAGCGTTGTTGTTGGTTGCCCACATGGATGTCGTCGGCGTCGACCGATCGAAGTGGACAGTGGATCCGTTTGCTGCGGTCATCAAGGATGGTTATTTGTACGGCCGCGGATCCGTGGATGACAAAGGAATGTTGGCTGCGAATCTCGCTGCATTTATCGCGCTGAAGCGTTCCAACGCGCATTTGAACCGCGACGTTATTTTTCTAGCCACCGCCGATGAAGAGCAGGGCGGCGACGCCAGCATCAGAATGTTGATCTCCAAGTACTGGGATAAATTTGCCGCCGGCTACGCATTGAACGAAGGCGGCGAAGTGTTCATGAAGAATGGCCGAGTGCAATATGTCGCGGTGCAGGCCAGCGAAAAAGTTGCCATGAACGTAATGGTCGTGGCGCGCGGGAATTCAGGGCACGCGTCGCGTCCCACAAAAGATAACGCGGTCGTCCATCTTGCAGCGGCCGTCGCCAAGATTGGCGGCTATTCGGCGCCGGCGCATTTTACAACTATTGTGCGCAGATATTTCGAGCAGCTCGCGGCCATTGAACCCGATGAGCTGGGCAAATGGATGCGCGTGCTGGACAGCGAGGATCGCGGCGAACACGCGCAAAAAGTCGTATCCGAAGCGAGCCCGCTGTGGAGTTCCATGATGCGCGATACGGTGGCACCCACCATGCTCTCGGCCGGCGTGCGAAACAACGTAATTCCTGCGGAAGCGCGCGCTAATTTAAATATTCGCCTGCTGCCCGGCGATACCATCGACGTGTTGCTGGCGGCGCTGACCAAGCTGGTAGCCGATCCGCAAATAAAATTTGAACCTCAACCGGACGCTGGACTCGCTGCGCCGCCGTCTTCGCTGGAGTCAGATTTTTACGCCACTATTTCCAGAGTGGCCACCGCGCAATATGGAAATGCTCCAGTGCTGCCATTCCAATCGACTGGTGCGACGGATTCGGCGCAGCTACGGCTCCACAATGTGCAGGCCTACGGATTAGTTCCTTTTCCTCTCACAGAAGAGGATTATCTGCGCGTGCACGGCGACGATGAGCGGCTTCCGGTAGCATCCTTCACCAAAGGTGTCGATGTTCTTGCACGCATCGTCGCCGAATTTGCCGCCTCCAAATAAATCCATCCCCGACTACGTTTCACCGCCGACACGTATCGCTGCGATACGTCGAAACTTGACTACTCGCCACCAATTACAAACCTCACTGCGTCTCGCTGACTTACACCGATCCGCGTCTCGCCGCGGATCGCGCGGAGCTTCATTACGTTTCGCAGTCGGCTACGTTTCACCGCCGATTATGTGGAACTTCATGAAGTTTGTGGTGCCGCGAATGCCCATCGGAGTGCCGGCCACTATGCCGATGACGTCGCCTTTGCGCACCAATTTTTCTTCGAGCAAGCGTTTTTCTGAAATGGCCGCGAGGCTATCAATTTTGTGCGGGTCTTTAATTTCCGCGGGCATCACGCCCCAGATGAGGGCCATGCGCCTGCGCGTGTCGGCCTCCGGAGAAAACGCGATGATAGGCACCAGCGGGCGGTAGCGGGACACGAGGCGCGCGGTAAATCCGCTGTGGGTGAACACCGCGATCAGCCGCATATGCAGTTCGCGTGAAGCGTGGCACACCAGCTCGGCCACGGTTTCCGCGACTTTCAGTTGCTCCTGCATGGAAGGACGCGGGAATTCGCTGATGCTTTTTTCCGCTTCCTCGATGATTTTGGCCATCATCTGCACCGCTTCGACGGGATAATTTCCCGAAGCGGTTTCGGCCGAGAGCATCACTGCGTCCGAGCCATCGAAAATAGCATTGGCCACGTCTGAAGCTTCCGCGCGCGTGGGCCGAGGATTTCCAGTCATGGATTCGAGCATTTGCGTGGCGGTAATTACCGGCCGGCGAAATTCCCGCGCGCGCGCAATAATTGTTTTTTGCACCACCGGCACGCGTTCCGGGCTCATCTCCACGCCGAGGTCTCCGCGTGCCACCATCACGCCATCGGCCGCGTGCAGAATCGCATCCAGATTTTCGATCGCTTCCGGTTTCTCCAGCTTGGCGATTACTGGAGTATCTTTCCCCGCTTTGCGAATCAGCGCCTTGGCCTGCAACACGTCTTCGGCGCGGCGCACAAAGCTGACCGCGATGTAATCGGCGTTGTGTTTCAATGCAAATTTCAAATCGGCTTTGTCTTTGGGAGTGAGCGCCGGCACCCGCAACTTAATGCCGGGCAAATTAATTCCTTTGTTCTCGCCGAGTGCGCCGCCGTTTATGACTTTGCAAATTACTTCACGGCTGCGCACTTTCTGAACGCGCAATTCAATCAGCCCGTCAGAAAGCAAAATCCTGTCGCCTTTGTGAACTTCGCGGGGCAGCGGAGTGAAGGTGGTATTCACTCGTGTCGAGTCGCCGAGGATGCGGGCGGTGGTAATTACAAATTGTTGGCCGGCGACCAACATTACAGGCTTGCCGCCGGCGAGCACACCGGTGCGGATTTTTGGGCCTTGCAGATCGGCGAGGATGGAAATGGTTTTGCCTTGTTCCAGTGCGGCGGCACGGAGCAACGAGATATTTGCGGCGTGATCTTCGTGTTTGCCGTGGGAAAAATTCAGGCGGGCGACATCCATTCCGGCGCGCAGCAGTTTTTCAACGATGTGCCGCGACTTGCTGGCGGGACCGATGGTGCAAACTATTTTCGAGTGACGGAAGCTCATGGTTGGAAACTGGCTACAATTCTAGTAGTTGTTGAGCGCTCTCCGGAAAATTTTATAGCTTAATTGACCCAGTTGTCGGGACGCGATGGCGGGTCTTTTTGTTTGTTCATGTAGACCTGGAACTTTTTCTTGTTGCGCTGAACTTTCCAGTCGGTGACGCTGTTGCGCACGTTGTAGAGAAACGAGCCGCGCCGCAAATAAATGTAGCCCACCAGCATGCCGCCCAAGTGACAGAGATGGCTGACATTGTCGCCGCCGCTGCTGAGCGTGCCAAAAAATTCGATAGCGGCCATGACCGCGACGTAGGGCCGCATCGGAATGGTCACCGGCAGCGGTATGAGCCAGATGCGGCGGTCGGGAAATAAAATCGCGTTGGCGATGAGTATGCCGAAAATGGCGCCGGACGCGCCGATGGTGGGCGTCAGAGAAGCTTGACCGCCGAAGAACGTTGGAATCGTTTTCACAATTACTTCGATTAGGCCGGCTCCCACGCCGCACAGGAAAAAATAATTCAGGAAGCGGCGTTTTCCCCAGACCTGTTCCAGCTCGCGGCCAAACATCCAGAGCATCAGCATGTTGATTAAAAGATGAAACAGGCCGCCGTGCAGGAAGATGTAGGTGGCGGGCTGCCAGATGCGCAGGCCGTGAACGACCGCGTCGGGTATCAAACCGAGGGTCTGAATGATCAGATGGTAGGTGCGGTCGGTCCCCAGCAGAATATTTGCGAGGGTCTGCAGCAGAAACACGCCGGAGCAAATCAGGACGATCAGCTTGACGCCGGGAGTGATGAATCCGCGCCAATCGAAGTTGTAGCGACGCGAGCTGAACGTCGGAGGCATAAGCGCAGTGTACGGCGCGGGACGCGGCGGCGTCAAAGCGAGGTTTCCACGTACGTGGCATTTGTGGATGTGCGCCTGCCATTACAACGGCAGGCGGGCAGGAGTGCGGGTCGTCTTCGGGCGGGGTGAGTGAAGGGTCTTCCGGAAGATTTGGGGATTCTTCGTCTGGTGACATTCCTACGCGGCCCCTGGCAGGCACGCCGGAGTTGGTGGCAAAAGAGATTTGGCGGATATCCGGGAGGGTGCGGAGGAGCAGGCTGGCGATGTAGGCGAGTCCGGTGGCGCGGCGAGTGGAGATGTGGCCACCGGCGAGCAGCCGAAAGAGATGGGCGAGGGAATGGTTGATGCCCTCGGGAGTCTGGAAATCTTCGGCGCTATCGGCGAGCAGGTCGGCGAAGTTGTGGGTGTCGGTGGATGGAGATTCGGAGTGGCGGGGGCAGAACTTGGACTGCGGGTCCTGGATGAGGCAAGCGCACTGGCGGCCGGTCGGGGTGTGGTACTGGCAACGTTCGGCAGAGCGGGCGGCTTTGGCGTAAGCTTCGGCGTACGGGTCAGATGTTTTCATGGGCGGTCCTTTTTAGGTTTTAATTTCATTTCTAAAAAATTTAATTTCAGAGGAGGGTATACCCCCCTTTTTTCCGAAAAGAGGCTGGAAGACATTGATAACAAAGAAACCGAGCCTGCAAGAAGAACCAAGAGGCCGAAGGGATGACACGCTTGAAGGTCGATGAAAATTGGAGACGCGGAGGCTGCGAATCTTCAGAGAGGATTGGAAAGGGAAGAAACGCCGGGAGGGCGCGGGTTGTGGGGCGACTTGCGATGATCACGAACTATTTTACTGTTTAGATATGGTAACTACTACTGGACGGCAGGACAGTGCGGGGGCAGGGAAGAAGAGCTGTCCCGCCGAGTTGAGGATCGAAGGAAGATTTAAAGCGAAGACGCACCCTTTGAAAATCACAAAGAGTGCGGCACCCGCCCGTATTGAGAGAGCTTCAGCCCGCCACATGCATCTGTTTTTTGGAGGGCGTATTAAAAGAATCGCGTCGAGCCTACGGCAGTCGAACCATTTTCTCGACTGGATGTATTTCTGACCATCCGTGCTGATGATCGAACACCAGTGGCCCTCTGATGCCCACGTGGGTACCAGCGGGGAAAATGCTGACGGGAAAAGTGAAACCCGCGCATGCTGCTTTCGCGTCCGGCTGGTCCACCCTGTGCATGCAGATCGGCTCGATGACGAGGTTGCCACCTTGCCTACTATTCCCGGGCGCCACCATATTCTGATAGGGAGGATCTACGCGAACCTGGATGTGGATATCGCCGTCGGGTTCGGGACGCAAAAGCACAACGGTTCCAGTTGCGTGAACGCAAGGACGTCGAACCAACAGTCTTTGGGGATTGTACACATGCGACCAAAGAAGTTGGAGGGCACTGTTGTCGCAGACCAATGACGCGGGGGGTTGAGGAGTTGCAGTTTCGGACGCAACTTCCGAGCGAAAGCTCGCCTTCGCGTCGCTGAAAACGAGGACCAGGCACATGATGATTGTGAGGAACAGGGCAGGTAGCTTCATGCAGCACCTCAGTTGAGCGCGTATATACCATCTGGATATATACCCAGTCAAAAATTTTACGTGCCACTCGGCTCAATTGCCGCTGCTTCAACAGAGGGTAGTCCACCGAGGTCTTCTAATAACTAAAAGGTGTGCCACCCGCCCACGGAGCGGTTGGTCAAATTACAAAATCGAATACTGAAGATCGACGCAAGATGAAAGGCAGGAAGATGGCCAGCGAAGAAGCGCAATCGCAGTACCGCCGCCGTGGAAGAGTCGTGGAATTTTGCCACGCGTGGATCAAAAGCAAGCTCGGGCTGCGACAATTTCACGTGCGCGGCTTGGGAAA
>JAUTXJ010000443.1 GCA_030838075.1 Acidobacteriaceae bacterium | reverse complement strand
AGGAAAAGGCACGGCTCGCGCCGTGCCCCTTTGGTTGTCTACCTGTTGTAGTAGTTTCGCGGCTGACCGTCGTACCGGCCGGTCCGGATGCAGCAGTTCTTGAAACCTACGTCCGGAGTCGCAAGGGCAGAGGTCGTTCCTGCCCAGTTTCTCAGATAGTTCCTTCCCGCCATGGACAACGCGATGGTCGCGCTTGACCTTAGTTTCGGACGGGAACCCTTTGCGGCGTTTGCTGCTGGGCTCGTAGAAAAAAGTTGCTGTTCACGGCAGTCTCTCCTTCCAGATGGATTTGCCCGTCACATCACGAAAGGTGAGCTGCTCCCTGATATTAACCTACCCTTTGCCCAAAGCGATTGTCCCAACTAGAGATGCCGCTTCAGAATTCAACGGCGAGTTGGTGCTGCAAACTATCAAGCGAAAATCGCTTGACTTGTTTCACATCACAGAGATAGCATTTCTCAGTTTCCTTTATCTTAAATTTAATATGAACAAGGAGTAAACACATGATTCGGCGTGAACACGCTTCAGGGTGTTTTTTTGCTCTTTTGGGACTCCTGGCGGTAAGTCCATTGTCCCATGCGCAGGAACCAAAACAGCAACAGTCCAACCAGCCAATGGTCTATGAAGGAACGGTCGGTGGGTTGAGATACCTTGAAGAGGGCCAACCGCCAGCAATGATCCATGCAACCGTTGACGATATGAAACGGTTTCGGGAGGCCAATCCCGATGCGAAGCCCGGTGCCGTGCACTCGGCCAACACCTCAAATGACCTTTACTACCATGGCGGAGTCGGCGGCATCGGTGTCGAAACGGCGCCGAAAGTCTACCTGGTCCTCTGGGGTTCGCAATGGACCAACAACGATCCGAGTGGCGAAGCAGGGATTCTGGAGAAATTCTACAGCGGCGTCGGCGGCAGCTCCTGGCTCAACAGTGTCACCCAGTATTGCCAGGGCGTGGCCTCCGGCACCGTCACCTGTGGCACTTCCGGCACGCACGCCGGCAACCAGACCGGCATTTTTGCCGCAGTCTGGGCGGACAACGCGGCTTCTGCGCCGTCGAAGCCCAGACAGTCGCAACTCGCGGCCGAGGCCGTCCGCGCCGCACAGCACTTCGGAAACACCTCCGCTGCCAGCAACGCCACCGTCCAGTATGTGATCGCCACCGCCACGAGAAACAGTTCGAGCGGATTCAAGACCCAATATTGCGCGTGGCATAGCTCGACCACCTCCTCCTACGGCAACATCGCTTACACCAACCTGCCGTATATCACCGACGCAGGTGCGAGCTGTGGCGCCAACTTCAACGGACTCGGCCCTGACGCAGGCATCACTATCGTCGGCGGGCATGAAATGGGCGAGACCATCACCGACCAGTTCCCGAACGGCGGCTGGCTGGACTCCGGCGGCGCGGAGAACGGCGACAAGTGCGCCTGGATCTCCTCGGGGCAAGGCGCTTCGGCAGACGTCACCTTTACAAACGGATCCTATCCGGTACAGTCGTTGTGGAGCAATGCGTTCAATAGCGGCTCGGGCGGCTGCGTGCTGTCGTATTGATGCTGTCATGACGCGGTGAGCGTCCAAATACCGGAGGTGCCGCTAGCATCTCCGGTATTTTTGTCTCGCATCGACGGTTGAGACCACCGCGTTTACCGGTAGTGGGGTGGGGTCCTTCCTCGCCCAACTCTCCATTAGTTCGATGTAAACTGCATTACATGAACCGTTACTTCTTGCCGGTCTGCACGTTCACTGCAGCGGTTGGCTCATTGTTCATAACTGACCAGTCTTTGGCCCAAAATGCAGGTAGCGGTGATACCAAGCCGGAGGGTGTTGTGCTCACTGAGTTGTCTCGACCGTCCTACCCGCCCTTGGCGCGGCAAACACGAATATCGGGAGACGTAGATTTGATGCTTAGCATTCGCCAGGACGGAAGTCTTGAATCGGCGGTAGTGATCCGCGGACACCCCTTGCTGGCACAAACCGCATTAGATAGTGCCAAGCACACACGCTTTGAGTGTAGGAAATGTAGCGAGACCGTGACCTCTCGGTTGGTATACACGTTTCAACTCGAGGAGAATAGCTCCTGTACCCCGACGAAAGATGGCCCGAAGGAAAATAAGGCAGCAGAGCAAATTCCTCGCGTAACTCAATCGCTAAACCACGTGACCGTGATTGACCAAACGGCGTGCATTTACGGCGGCCCAATGGGTGCAGAAGATTCTAGAAAGGCCCGCTCAGCGAAATGTCTTTACTTGTGGAGATGCGGAACCCCGCGGTTAATAATCTACGAATAGCGAGTCGCGATTTGCTCGAAGTGTCGCAATCGGAGGCTGGCCACCATTCGAAGCGAGGCATTTGTGCCGGTTGGCGGCGATTCGGTAAGATGCTCTTAGAAACTTGGAAACAAGGAGGAACATCATGAGCTTATCTGTAGGTCAAGCGGCACCCGATTTCACACTGAAAGATCAGAGCCAGAAAGACGTGAAGCTTTCTGATTTCGCGGGAAAGAAAAATGTCGTGCTGGTTTTCTATCCGCTGGACTGGAGCCCCACCTGCACCAATGAGCATGCCTGCTTCGTGAATGACATGAGGTCATTCGAGCAGTTGGATGCGGAAGTGCTAGGCGTTAGCGTGGACAGCGTTTGGTCGCACAAGGCGTATGCCGACAAAATGGGAATTCATTATTCGCTGCTGGCCGATTTTAATCCTCGCGGAGCGATGGCGGAGAAATACGGCGCGTATCTTGCGGATAAGGGCATCACCAACCGGTCCATCGTGATTATCAACAAGCAGGGCAAAATCGCGTGGATCAAGAACTACGACATTCCGGTGGTGCCGGATTTGAAAGAAGTGTCCGCGGCGCTGCAACAGGTTAAATCCGCGGCGGCGTAAACACACCTCATCCTCGTCATCCAGCCCACGCAGTGACATGGCTTTTTGGAGCCTTGTCACTGCGTTTTTATTTTCTCAACTCAGGGAATCTACTTATCGGTAGGAGTCATGGACCGCATCAGCAGCACCAGTTGCCAGCGCTGCTCTTCCGTCAATTTTGTTTTGAATTCCGGCATGGGACGCCGGCCTTCGCTAATCTTGTAAAAAAGTTCGCCGTCGGATTGCACATTCATGCGGCTGCTGTCTGTCAGATCCCGCGGCGATGTGGAGAATTTTGTCGCGTCGGCGCCGTCGCCTTTGCCGGTCTTTCCGTGACAGCGTTCGCAATGATCGTCGTAGAGGATGCGGGCGGAATCGAGCGCTTGCGGGGATGCGTGAATAGGATTCTGCCGCAGCTTGACCTCATCTGGGATGTTCCATTGGCCTCGGTGCGTTACACCCAGCACGACCGAAAGGGCGATCAGCGCCAACAAGACAACGAACAGAATCTTGCGCAGCCTCAAATTTTGTCGTGCGTCCATAAATTTCGCAGGAGTCTTCCCGTAATCTCTTCGATTGTCGTGTGGCAGGATACTACGAGCGAAGAATTAGCCAGACCAATTCGGCGTTGAAAAAAAGAATCGCGGCCGCGACCACCCAGGCGATAACGGTAGTGGTACGCGAGTTCACGAACTCGCCCATCTTGCTACGGCTGCTGGTGAGTTGAATCAGCGGAATCACGGCGAAGGGCAATTGAAAGCTGAGCACTACCTGGCTGAAGACCAACAGCGCGGTCACCTTGGATTCGCCCGCGATGCCGATGACCAGCGCAGCGGGAACAATGGCCATCGCTCGCGTGATCAGGCGCCGCAGCCAGGGCTTCAGCCGTATCTCCAGGAAGCCTTCCATAACGATCTGGCCAGCTAACGTTCCGGTCAGCGTGGAATTTTGTCCGGAAGCAAGCAGCGCGCAGGCAAACAGCGTGCTGGCCAAGCTCGCGCCGAGGAGCGGGCTCAGTAATTTGTAGGCATCCGCGATTTCCGCCACGTTGTGCAGCCCGCGAGTGTGGAACGCGGCGGCTCCCAGCACCAGGATGGCGGCGTTCACAAACAGCGCGAAGCCCAGCGCGACGGTCGAATCGAAAATGGCGTAGCGCACCGCTTGTTTGCGTTCCGGCGTGGAGGTACCAAAGGCACGTGTCTGCACGATGCTGGAGTGCAGATACAAATTGTGCGGCATGACCGTAGCGCCCAATATGCCGATGGCGATGTACAGCATTTCGCGGTTGCGCAAAATTTCCAGGTGCGGGATGAATCCCAGCGCCGCGTGGCGCCACAGCGGCTGCGCAAAAAATATCTCGTAGGCAAAACATGCCGCGATGGAAGCGATAAGGGTCACTACAAATATTTCGATCAGGCGGAAGCCGCGGCCTTGCAGTGCCAGTACGATCAAGACATCCAGCGCGGTGATCAGCACTCCGGCCAGCAGCGGCAAGCCAAATAAAAGCTTCAGCGCAACGGCAGAACCCAGCACCTCGGCCAAATCGCAGGCCGCGATGGCAATCTCGCAGATAACCCACAGAAACATAGCCGTCGGCCGGGAATAATTCTCGCGGCAGGCCTGCGCCAGGTCCCGGCCGGTGGCGATGCCCAGCTTGGCTGACAGCGCTTGCAGAAACATTGCCATCAGGTTGCTCAGTAAAATCACGCTGAGCAGCGAATACCCGAATTTTGAGCCGCCGGCGATGTCGGTGGCCCAGTTGCCGGGGTCCATGTAGCCGACTGCGACCAGATAACCAGGGCCGGCGAAGGCCAATAATTTCTTCAGGCGCGAGGCGCCCGCCAGGAATGGAATGGTGCGGTGCGATTCCGGCAGTGATGGCATGGCCACACTGCTGCGCATTGGACGCGCGGGCCACAGAGTTCTTGAAGGGCTAGTGGTTTCGACGGAGCTAGTTTCGGTACCTGAGGGTTCAGTTTCGAATTGGGGAGGAACGATGCGTGCCATAGATCATGTTAACCACGTTAAAGTTACCTACTAAACTACACTTAATAGTGTTTGGCTGTCAATGAATCTGATGGGTACAATTCCCTAAAAAACAACTGATCCCGATTAATTTTTCGTATCGCGGCACTGGATGAGCGAAGAAGGGATATCTGCTTCATGCGCCATTACCACGCGCATATGTTAACTTCGAGGAGCATTCCGGGAGAGCGACGCATGGACGAGCAGCGGCCACCACAGCAAGGTCAGGGACAGGTTCAAATCAAAGCGGACGAAAAGGAATTACAGGGGCAGTACAGTAACCTGGTGATGATTCACCACAATCTGGAAGAGTTCACGATGAATTTCATCTACATTTTTCCTAACGGCGCGCAGGGCAAGTTGACCGGCAGCATGATCGTCAGCCCGGGCCACGCCAAGCGCATCTGGCGAGCGCTAGGCGAAAACATCGCGCGTTACGAATCGCAGTTCGGCCCGATCAAGGAATCCCCGGCTGGCAGCGAGCCCACACCCACGGTTGGCTTCGTGCAGTAGCTTCCGAATAATGCGGAGGCGCCGGGCCGGGGTACATGGAAGTGCAAGCCCGGTGCACACAGAGGTGCAAAAGGTCAGCGCTGGTTTACCCGCGCACGATTCTGCGCACCGTTTCCGTGGTCACGCCATACACGGCGTGCGAGACTAATCCATAAACGTGCGTCGACAGAGGGTAAGCGATAGGCTTGTCGCTTAAGCCCAAGGCAGGCAAGGCTATTTCGTCTGCGCCGGCAAACAAAATCGCGCCAAATGGAATGCCCGCCAACGCATTCGCGGCCGGATTGACCTCGACCGACGCGCCGTAAACCGCTCCCATAACCGCACCGAAGGCGTAATGCACCACCGGGCCGGCCTTTTTCTTTTCGTCTTTGCTTAGGTGGCGGCCCTGCAACAACTCGGAGATGCGGTCGGCTGTCTTCATGGTCGCGTCCTCGGCGTCTTCGCTGTTCTGCTGGCCGCCGTTTTGGCCCTGCCTCCCGCCAGTGATTTCTTTTTCGGAGGCTGACCATACCTTCTGAAACTGGTTCATGGTCCAGGACGCCACCAGGCCGCCCAGCGCACCCGCCAGCATCCCTTTTAGAATATTTGCTTCGCTCGTGCCGTGTGCTTCGCGCATTGTGTGAACCTCGTTTCAACAAGAAAAATGGTTCAGCGAGAAAGATTCGCGTCGTTATTGTTCACTAGGAAAAACTCTGGCTACCGTTGAGGTGGTCCAGTAAAAGAACCCCGCCCTAGTTGACCCGGATCGCAAACCTCGTTTTTTGGCCTACGTCGCTAAGCTAAGCAGGAGTGAGGAGTAGCACTATCGGGTGAATACATCAGAACCGCAACTCAATTGCGGATTTAACGCCGCCGTCGTAAACTGCTCAGGTTGTTTCAATCGCCACTCCCGTTCCAAGGGCCTGTAGCTCAGGTGGCTAGAGCGCGCCCCTGATAAGGGCGAGGTCGGTGGTTCAAGTCCACCCAGGCCCACC
>JAUTXJ010000381.1 GCA_030838075.1 Acidobacteriaceae bacterium | reverse complement strand
TCACTCTTCGACGCTTACAACAAATGTGATTTGGATAAGTTCGCGTCATTCTTTGTCGATGACGTGGAGTTTTACCATGACCAGGGCGGTGTGACCCTGGGTAAAGCAAATTTAACCGAGAGCGTGAAAAAGAATATCTGCGGCAAAGTCACCCGCGAGCTTGTTCCAGGCACCCTGCAGGTCTATTACATGAAAGGTTATGGCGCGGTCGAAATGGGCGTTCATCGCTTTCATCACCCCGGAAATGAAGCCAAAGAGGGCGTTGGCGAAGGGAAGTTCGTTCACTTATGGCAATACAAAGACGGGGCATGGAAGATTACGCGAGTCATCAGTTACGATCATCACGCTGCCGCTAAATGACCGGCATTTCTTGGGTTTATTCGTTGATTTGGTAAAACGGCGAGTTTGTCGAAAATAGTCAGACCATCGCGAAAATCTAATTACGTCGAGATCTCCAGTGGTCCGGAGCACGTAATCGCAACGCCGTCTTACCTAGGCGTCGGCCCATTTACCATTTGGCCCTTCGCTATCTATCCGTATTATCATTGAAGGCTGCGAAGGCCATTATATCTGCGCTGTAGTGTCGGGCATCTAATAGCTGCCCGCACCACCGGCTGAAATCGAGTATGTTCGCGACGAAACAAATGGCTTCCTCCACCGGCACACCGCATTATTCGTCTGCTCGCGCAGGGGAATCCATCCTCGCGCGCATTGGCAATACTCCTCTGTTGCGGCTAGCGAGTATTGGCCGTGAATTTGAACACGTGGAAATTTGCGGCAAGGCCGAATGGTTCAATCCCGGAGGTTCGGTGAAGGACCGCCCGGCTTTGGGAATGGTTGATGCCGGCCTCAAAAGCGGGGCGTTAATCCCGGGTAAAACAATCATTGATGCCACCAGCGGGAACACCGGAATTGCTTACGCAATGATCGGCGCCGCCCTCGGATACCCGGTGACGTTGTGCCTTCCGAACAGCGCTTCAGAAGAGCGAAAACGCATCCTCACCGCCTATGGAGCAACACTGGAGATCACCCCGGGCGATGAAGCCACCGATGGCGCAATTCGACGTGTGCGCGAAATGGTCGCAGCCGATCCTGCAAAATATTTTTATCCCGATCAGTACAGCAATCCTGCCAACTGGCAATCGCACTACTACGGCACTGCCAATGAAATTTGGGAGCAGACCGCAGGGCGGGTTACCCATTTCGTGACGGGCCTCGGCACCAGCGGCACTTTTATGGGCGTGACACGCCGGCTCAAAGAATTGAATCCCGGTATTCGCTGTATTAGCCTGCAACCTGACGCCCCATTTCATGGTCTGGAAGGATGGAAGCACATGGCCACAGCTCTGGTGCCGGCCATCTACGACGAAACGCTGGCGGATGAAAATATTGAGGTAGGCACGGAAGCCGCGTATCGCATGGTAAAAGTCGCCGCGCGGGAAGAGGGCTTGCTGCTGAGCCCCAGTGCAGCGGCCGCACTTCTGGGTTGTTTGCACGTGGCCAAGTTAATTCCCGCCGATGAACACGCGTTGATCGTCACGGTGTTCGCCGATTCCGCGGCAAAATATTTAAGCGAACGTTTCTGGGATGAGGAGTAATTCTCATGGTCCACACAACGCAGCTAAAAATTAGTTCCGAGCTTGCCGACAAGATCCGTGCCCATGGAGCGCAGACTTATCCGCACGAGTGTTGCGGCGCGCTTCTTGGTCGAGACACAGAAGTTGCGGATCGGCAAGTCTATCGCGAGATTCATGGACTACATCCCCTTGTAAATCGCCGCGATGATTCTCCCAACAACCGTTTCTCGGTGACCAGCCAGGACGTTCTTGACGCCGAAAAAGCCGCCCGCCGGCAAAGTTTGGAAGTCGTCGGGTGGTATCATTCGCATCCGGATCATCCGGCACGTCCCAGCCAGTACGATCGCGATCATGCCTGGCCGTGGTACAGCTACATTATTGTGAGTGTAGCGAACCGGATTCCCGAAGAAATTACTTCGTGGCGGTTGACTGACGATCGCACCGAATTCGAACTCGAAGAAATCTGCTTACAGCGGGTAGCTTCCTGATTTTGATTAACCCCGAGTTTATTTTTGGTGCCGAAAGAGGAGCTTAGATGTCTGTAAAAGTGATTATTCCCACGCCCCTGCGCGTGTACGCGGGCAAGGCCGATTCAACGGAAGTTTCCGCCAAAACGGTGGGCGAAGCTTTAGGACAATTGACTAACAAGTTTGGTGATTTACGCAAACACCTGTTTACCGAAGATGGCAAGCTCCGCAGCTTCGTGAACGTGTATGTAAACGATGAAGATATTCGTTACTTGTCCAAAGAAAATACGCCAACCAAAGATGGGGACACGATCAGCATCGTTCCTTCTATCGCCGGCGGATTCGTTTAGCGACGCGTACGTGAAGCGGCACATCTGGCAAGCTCAGAACGAAGAAATATCCAAAATTAGGAACGCGCAACAATTTCAGAAGAGGAAATTACAATGTCTACAAAAGTTCAGCCGATAACGTCTCAGCCGAACCCCACAGGCAAGGCGACGACCTTAACCAACGAAGAAATCCTGCGCTACAGCCGCCATTTGATCATGCCGGAAGTTGGCATGGAGGGTCAGCTTAAGCTGAAAAACGCCAAAGCGCTTTTGATTGGCACTGGCGGGCTCGGCGCGCCCTTGGGCTTGTACCTCGCAGCAGCTGGGGTAGGTCATCTGGGTCTGGTCGATTTCGATGTGGTGGATTTCACCAATCTTCAGCGGCAGGTAACTTTTGGTTCCGACGATGTCGGTAAGCCCAAGGCTCTGGCCGCGCAAGCTCGTCTCTCGAATCTTAATCCCGATATTGAGATCGAAACTTTTGAAACCAAGCTGACCAGTGAGAACGCTCTCGAGCTCTTCAAGGATTTCGACATCATCGTCGATGGCACGGACAATTTTCCCACACGCTATCTGGTAAACGACGCGTGTATCTTGCTTGGCAAGCCTAACGTGTACGGCTCGATTTTCAGATTTGAGGGCCAAGTCACTGTGTTCGGCATGCCTGATGGGCCGTGCTATCGATGCTTGTATCCTGAGCCGCCTCCTCCAGGCCTTGTGCCATCGTGCGCGGAGGGCGGTGTGCTTGGCGTACTGCCGGGAATTGTAGGCTCCATCCAGGCGATGGAAACAATTAAACTTATTTTGGGCACGGGCGAAAGCCTGAAAGGCCGTTTGTTGCTTTTCGACGCGCTGGCAATGAAGTTCCGTGAACTGAAGCTGCGCAAGAATCACAGCTGCCCGATGTGTGGCGATCATCCCACCATCACCAAGCTGATCGACTACTACGAATTTTGCGGTGTGCGTGGAGAAGAGGCGCCCGGGCCAGACGTGCAGGTTCCAGAAATTACCCCGCGGGATTTAAAGTCGCGCCTGGACCGCGGCGATGACCTGTTTATTCTCGATGTGCGCGAGCCACACGAATTTCAGATTTGCAATCTCAACGGCCATTTGATTCCGTTGGGCGAATTGCCGCGCCGCGTTCATGAGCTGGACTCCTCAAGAGAAATCGTGGCGCACTGCCGCAGCGGAAAGCGCTCCGCCGAGGCCGTCGATTTTTTGCGCAAGGCCGGCTTCCGTAAGATACTTAATCTCAAGGGCGGCATTCTCGCCTGGTCCGACGAAGTGGATCCTTCAGTCCCGAAATATTAGTCAATGCAGTTGGTCGGAGTTTGATAGTAGCTTTTCGATAAATCTCAGGAGCGTAAATGCCGGGAACAAAAATCACCGTAAACAATAATGGAAACCTGCGCATCGAAGGCGATTTCGAGCTGGTCGATCCGCAAGGCAAACCCTTCGGCTTAGCCGGTCGCACAACGATCGGCCTTTGCCGCTGCGGACGCTCCATGAATAAGCCATTTTGCGATGGCACCCATAACGCCTGCGGGTTCGTAGACACCGTAACCGCGCGCGACCTACCGCCTCCTAAGCCGAAAATCTAGCCGCGTCTCTCGTAGCCTAGCCTGTGAGACAGTCTCAGCTTGAGACAAGCGTGAGTCCGTCTTGATACTGCCCATGTGACCGGGTTAACCTTAACGAAACATTAGAAATATCTGTCCTCAAATCCCGTTATGCCCCTGTTTTCCGCGTCTCGCCCCAATTAGAACATTCGCATAATTCTTCGCCTCTTCTGTAACCCATATAATATCAATCGCTTACAACCTCAATTTTTCCGCCGCGAACGGGCACCCACTTGCATTCTTTAGGTAGTTGTCAGGTTTTTGTAGGCTTTTGGGGGTATTCGTGGGCGGTTGGGGCAAAATCGTCGGGTATTTGCGGGCTGAACAGCCTGCCGACTATCGTCGCTCGCTAATCATCTTCAGCGTCGGCGTGATTGCCTTGGCCATTTTCCCGGCCCTGATGGTTGAATTGCGCCAAACCAGTCTCGTCGGCTCCCCTCAAACCTATCTGTATCTCGAAGTTGGCGGCACGTTACTGAGTTTCTGTTACGCCGCCAACGCACTGGTACGTTTCCGCGGCACGCACGACCGCACCGCGCTCATCTTGGCTTTCGGATTTGTCCTTTCCGGCATTATCGAAACCGTGGGCTATTTTGGGCTGAACGAAGCTCTCGCTTCCGGCCACGTCGATCTTTCGCGCGTTCCCACCGGTTGGATGGTCAGCCGCACTCTTCTAGCGATCCTGCTCCTTGCAGCTGTAGCCGTGGAGCGCTACATGCCCACGGCGCGCCAGCCTAGCCGTGAAACCGCTGGCGCGCTGCTCGTCGTGGCCATCGCCGCCTACGTTACCAGCGCGGCATTCTTGGCTGCACCCTCAGACCCGCTTGCGCAACACAGCAGCACTCTGTCTCGTCCGTGGGATCTCTTCCCTGGATTCTTGTTCCTTTTCGCCGCGCTGTGCTTCTGGAATCGCCTTAAGCGCGACAAAAAGTCTCAAACTGCACCTTCCCTTTACGATTATTCGCTGTTCATCGTGGCCTCGTTAAATGTCATCTGCCACGTTTCGGCGGCTTTCTCTCGCCAGCTTTTCGATGGCCCCTTCTTTCTGGCTGAACTGAGCAAGACCACCAGCTACATGGTCATGTTGGGCGGCGCCCTACTCGATCAGGCGCGCTTGTTTGACCAAGTACGTTCCATGGCCGTCACCGATCCGCTGACCGGGTTAGCCAATTACCGGCGCTTGATCAGCGTCATCGAAGCGGAGCTCGATCGCTCACGCCGCACTCATCACCCTTTCAGCATCGTGCTGCTTGATATGGATGGTCTGAAAACAATCAATGACCGCTTCGGACACTTAACTGGCAGCCGCGCGCTCGTTCGCCTCGGAAAAATTCTGCGCAATCACTCGCGGGCTATCGATACCGCCGCGCGTTACGGCGGAGACGAGTTTGCGTTGATCTTGCCCGAGGCCGGCCGCGACATTGCCACTCGCGTGTTCACCCGCATTCGCGAACGCCTTTCCTCGGAAGACGAAGCGCCATCGCTTTCCGCCAGTGCTGGCGTCGCTTGCTACCCGGAAGATGGCGATAGCGCTGAAAAATTACTGGGCGCGGCAGACCGCGCTTTGTATCGCATGAAGAATCACGGCAACAGTAACGTACAAAATTTAACGCGTATCGCGGCGTGCTTGTGAACATTATGGCCCCGCGCACACGACCGTTCACCTATCACCGCGGAGAGCAGCGCATTCTCATGGAAGTTCCGGTGTTCCTGGACGGACATCGCAGACTTCCCGGTACCGAATCGACTTTTACAGAAAATGTAAGTGCGCGCGGCGCGCGCGTGGTGAGTATGCGCCGCTGGGAACAAGGCGAAAAACTAACGTTCGCATCGCGCACTGGTGAGTTTCGTTCCTCGGCTCGAGTGGCCTACTGCCAACCACTGCAAGGCGACGGCTTTGCAGTTGGGGTGGAGTTCCTGGAAGCCAATGGACGATGGGTTGTTTAATTCT
>JAUTXJ010000367.1 GCA_030838075.1 Acidobacteriaceae bacterium | reverse complement strand
GGTACGCCTGACTCTTAATAATCCCGAGCGGCGACATCTGCGTGATGTTGATAAATCCTCCGACATGCAGATCATCGACATCGTGCATCATCTTGCGATAGGCGTCTGCATCCGTGGACGTGAAGCTCCCGTGATAGGTGGTAAACAGCAGTTGACCGATTTTTTCGTCGTCGGTCATTTTGCGCAGAGACGCTTCGACCCATTGTTTATTCGCCGAAGAAAGCGCATGCGCCCGGGTCGTTGATTTGGGAGCAACGGATTTCTTCGCGGGCGTGGTATTGCTTTGACTTCGCGCGGTATAGGCCATAGGAAAAGTAATCGCAATCAGCAGCATCGGAAGCAGTCGCGCGCAGAAATTTTTCACCGGGCCATTATCGCCCTTCATCGAAACACTTCATCGAAACCCTTGATCGAATGAAGGCCCGTTTGGTGCCGCGCATGCTCTGAGTTTGTATATAGCACAGGCACCTGGGTGCCACAAACAACACGCGCGCGAGACGTTCCAGAATATTATTGCGGCTTATGAGGCAAGCGACGGTGATCATCTGCTCCGATGAGTGTAAAGCGCCACAGCGATTAAAGATGCGATTTTTTCTAGTGCCGTTGCTGTGCTGCTTTGCTGTGGCGGAGCAGGCCAGCAGTGCGCCCATCGGAAACGGCGCCAAAGTACAGCGGACAAGGCATTCCCATAATGCATCGAGAGTGCTGGTTGGCCTCGACGTGCTGGAGGCGGAGCGCTTCGCCCCACTGCGCGGCAAACACATTGGCATAATCACGAATCACACCGGCCTCGACGCGCAGGGACGCACCACTATAGATGCGCTGACGCATGCACCGGGCGTTCAAGTTATCGCGTTATTCACTCCCGAACACGGCCTGGGAGGCACCAAAGATGAAAATATTTCTTCCACGAAGGATCCCGTGAGTGGCTTGCCGGTCTACAGTTTGTACGGCGAGACCCGCCGGCCCACGGACGAAATGCTCGCCGGAATCGACGCGCTGGTGTTTGATGTTCAAGACGCCGGCGTGCGGTTCTACACCTACACCACCACGATGGCGTACTGCATGGAAGAGGCCGCCAGGCACAAAATTGCATTTTTTGTATTGGACCGGCCTGATCCCGTTGGCGGAGAAATCGTCGAAGGACCAATGCTGGACGAGGACAAGACCAGCTTCACGGCCTATTTTCCCTTGCCCGTTCGTTATGGGCTCACCGTCGGCGAATTAGCGCAATTGTTCAACGAAGAAAATCACATTCAGTGCGACCTGCACGTAATCCCTATGAAAAATTGGCGCCGCAATTATTTTTACGAAGAGACGGGTCTGCGTTGGCTGCCTCCTTCGCCCAATTTGCGGACCCTGAAAGGCTCGGTCCTCTATCCAGGGTTGGAGATTCTGCAGAATGGCGGTGTTTCCGTGGGACGCGGCACGGAGGCGCCCTTTGAAGAACTTGGCGCGCCCTGGATGCATGGCGAAGATGTTGCGGCCCGCTTGAATGATCGGCACATCGCGGGAGTAAGATTTGTCGCCGCGGATTTTATTCCGGTGGCGGGATTGGATGCCGCGGAGCGCTGTGGCGGCGTGGCTATTCGAGTGCTCGACAAGCACGCGGTGCGCTCCATGACCATGGGCATCGAAATCGCGAGCATCTTGCGGCAGCTTTACCCGGATCATTTCGACGTGCAGAAGATGTTGCTTCTAGTCGGCAACGACCAGACCATTCGCCAATTGCAGGATGGCGCTCCAGCCAGCGAAATTGTCAAAGGATGGGACGCTGATTTGAAGGCCTTCGACCCAGTACGGCGAAAATATTTGCTGTACAAGTGAAATATTCTGCAAAGTGATAAAGTTTTGAGATGCGAATTGTTTCGTTATTGCCTTCTGCTACCGAGATACTTTTTGCGTTAGGGCTGGATGCCGAAGTTGTGGGAGTCAGCTACGACTGCGATTTCCCTCCTCAGGTGAGCCAGCGCCGGGTGGTCGTGGATTCACGGATTCCGCCGGGCCTGCCTTCGCTAGAAATAGATCGACGCGTTCGCGAGTATGTGGAGCGCGGAGAAAGCCTGTACATCGTAAACGCCGAAGCGCTGAGGGAGTTGGCTCCCGACCTGGTCGTCACCCAGGATTTATGTTTGGTATGTGCGGCTTCTCCAGATGACCTCGCGGCGGTTTTGGCGAATTTCGAAAAGCGACCGAGGGTCTTGTCGCTCAATCCACGAAATCTTGGCGATGTGTGGGACGACATCTCAAGAGTAGCCAGTGAAACCTCGCGCGAATATGCCGCCGAGAAGTTGTTAGCTCAGATTGAACAGCGTTTAGGCGCACTCAAACGCCAGGTCGAAAAAATTTCGTCGCGCCCACGCGTCGCTTTTCTTGAATGGCTAGAGCCATTCTATGTTGGCGGCCACTGGGTTCCAGAGATGGTCGCACTCGCCGGTGGGGAAGATATCTTTGGGAAGGTAGGCTCGCCCTCGTTTCGCGTCGAGCTTAAAGACATCCTCGCCGCGGCACCCGACATCATCGTGGTGGCGCCCTGCGGCTATGATGCAGGGCAAGCCCGGAACGAATATTGCGCCATGACGTTTCCGCCGGAATGGGATGCAATTCCTGGGGTCCATAATGGTCGAGTTTATGCGTTCGAAGCTAATGAGTACGCTTCGCGGCCCGGCCCCCGCTTACTGACGGGAATCGAGGCCTTGGCAAAAATCTTTCATCCTGAAATTGTGGTCGGAGATGAAGCCGCGAGGGCGTTTGAGATCGCCAATCCCACACGCAAAAACTATGGCGTGAACTCCGCGGAACCTGATCTCTCGCGCCGCGCCCACATTCTGTAAAAAGGCAGCCCCACCAATATCAAAAGCAACCCGATGGACGACCGGCCTGGTCGCTGGATCCAAATATTTATCGTTAACGCCAAAGCGCCAGCTACGAAAAGTCCTGGAACCCAAGGGTAGCCCCAGCAGCGATACGGCCTCGGCAAATCCGGCTCCGTCTTGCGCAAGCGAAATAGCGCAACCACGGCCGAAGCATAAAAAATCCATGCCGCAAAAATAAAAAGATTAGTCAGCTCTTCGAATGTGCCGGTGAGCGCCATAATACTCGCCAGCACACCTTGAAAGATCAATGCCCGGCCGGGAGTGCGAAATTTCGGATGAATGCCGCCAGCAATCTTAAAAAAAATTCCATCGCGCGCCATGGCGTATGGGACGCGCGCGCCGCTTAACACCGAAGAATTCATGGAGCCCAGCGCGGAGATGGCCATCGCGACGGTAATCCACGCAGCGGCGCCTCGCCCGATGACATGCTCAACAACATCTGACGCAATGTGCTGTGAACTGGCGACGCTTTCGAACGGCAAAACTTTCAGGCACGCGGCGCTGAACAGTAAATAAATGATGGCGACGAACGCGACGCCGCCAACCAGCGCCCTGGGAAAATTGCGCTGCGGGTTTTCTACTTCTGACCCAACCAGATTTAAATCTTCCCACCCGTCATAGGCCCATAGTGCTGCTGCCAACGTAGCGAGAAATGCCGCGAATATGGTTCCGACACCGTCACCCGCAGCCGGCCAAAACGGATCTGGAGCGTGCGGCGGTCCCGCCGGGGAAAATAGCGCTACCCCGATAACTATAAAGACCGACATAATTTTTATGGCCGTCAGAAAAACCTGCACCGCACCGCCAAGCCGCACACCCAGATAATTCACGCCGGTCATGCCCGCAAGCCAGAACACCGCCAGAGGCTGCGCCCAGGTAAAAACAAAATCGTAAGACGCAATCCACGTACCGACCGCTGGAACATGTACGGTGAAAATAGGCGTAGCCACCGCCGGAATTAGAAACCCGACGAAGCGCATCATGCCCGCGGAAATGGACGCCAGGGAACTGGGCCTGCCAACAATGGAATGCATCCAGCCGAAAAGAAATCCATACACCGGACCAAACGCACGGCGCAGGTAGGCGTATTCGCCGCCCGCTTCCGGAATGGCCGCGCCAAGCTCCGCAAAAGATAACGCCCCAAAAATCGAAAGCACCGCGCCGACGATCCACGCCGCGAAAACCACGGAAACAGCGCGGCCCTCGCGAGCCATTTCCGCGGGCTTAAGAAAAATCCCGGTGCCGATCATGGTGCCAATGACAATCGCAGCCGATGCCCACGCGCCCAGCCCGCGAACCAGTTCGAGGCGTTTCTCAGTCATCGGCATTTATCACAGTTGTGAATGGTCTTGGCACAACACTCATGAGGCAGGATCCACGGTGGCGTGAAGATTCCCCGATTCCTCAGGTCCAGCCAAGAGACTTATCAGGGATCCGACCAAAAAAGTCGTGACCGAACCGATCAACACGTACCACGTGTACGCAATATTTGTCAGGCGCCATACACAAAGAATGGTGACGAGCCCCGTAAACATAGCGGCCAGCGCTCCACTTGCATTCGAACGCCGGTTGAGTGTACCCAACAGAAAAAGACCGAGCAAACTTCCGAGCGGGAGCGACGCAACCGTCAGTCCCGCTTCAAGTACCGGCCCCCAGGTCATCAGGCCGAAGCCCATCAATACAACTCCCCAAAAAAGGGTCATGCGTCGCGACAACCGGAGAAAGCCTTCATCATTCGCAGGTGAACGATTACCGAGTCGCAGCGCGAAAAAATCGAGCACGCTACTAGCAGCGAGAGAATTCAATGAACCGCTGGCGTTGGACATAGCCACCGCGATGATGGAAGCCAGTAACAATCCCGCAAGCCCGGTGGGCATTTCGCGAGCAAGAAAAAGTGGCAGGATGCGATCGGTGTGTTCACCGGGAGAGAGCAGCGGTGTGTGCTGCGCGAATACAAAGAGCAGCACACCGATCAACAGGAAAACCGTAAATTGAAACAGAACAATCACACCACTGGCCAAAAGTGCCCTGCGGCTGTCGCGTTGATTGCGCGCCGCCAGCAGCCGCTGAACAATGGTTTGATCGGTGCCGTGAGTGGCCATCGTCAAAAAAGCGCCACCAATCAAGCCGGACCAAAATGTATATTTCGTCGCCAAATTAAACGAAAAATCAAAAACCTGCAGTTTATGACCATGAGCGGCGGCCACCTGGGCGACTTCGTTCCAACCACCAGGAACGCGATGCAGCAACACAAAAAATGTCGCAGCACTCCCGGCCAGATAAATGAACAACTGCGCCACATCCGTCCAGATTACCGCCTTCATCCCGCCTTCCAACGTGTAGAGCAACGTCAGCGCAATCACAATTACAACCGAGAAATGCTCACTGGTGCCCAACACCACGCTAAGGACGATCGCGATGGCTGAGACGCGCACGCCCTCTGCGAGCGCTCGCGTAATCAGAAACGTACTCGCCGCGACCGCGCGCATGCGCTGCCCAAATCGTTTTTCAATCAGCGCGTAAGCAGTAAAGAAATCTCCACGAAAATATCCCGGCAGCAGCACCAAAACAATCAGAATCCGCCCAATCAAGTATCCGAAAATAAGCTGCAGAAAAGTCAGGTTGCCGCCGTACGCGATGGCCGGAGTGCCGATGATCGTAAGCGTGGAAGTTTCCGTCGCCACGATGGAAAACGCCAGCGCCCACCACGGCGCGCTTCGGCCTCCCAGAAAATACTCGCGCGTGACCGCATTGCGATCATTACCGCCGATTTGCGCGGCCTGGCCCTGTTTGCGCCGGAAATGCATCCCCAGCGCGGTTACGGCCAACAAATAGACGATGACGATGGCTAAATCGACAGAATGAATGTGCATCGAGTGGGCAGAGGATAGTAGCGGCTGGTTCGGTCGTCAAGGCTGGTACTAGGTATTCTTTTGTGCCGCATTGAAACATGCGGTTAACAACAACCGGGCCAAACTAGCTTATCCTTTTCACATGCGCTGCATACTGGGCTTCGATGGTGGGGCCACCAAGACGGAATGCGTCTTGATAGACGGAGCGGGAAACATTCTCGCTTCGGGACGATCGGGCCCGTCAAATCCTGGACTGGTGGGATTTGAACGCGCCGTCGAGGAAATAAAAAAAGCAGCGCAAGCCTCGGTGTTTGAGGCGCGAGTGAAGCCGGATGCGATTAGCGCCTTGTGCGCCGGAATCGCAGGTGTGGGCGCCGTGAAGGCCGCCGACAGGATGCGCGTATCACTGGCCGCCGCATTTCCCAACGTGGTGATGAGAGTTTGTACGGATTTGGAAATTGCGCTGGCTGCGACTGGCACAGGACCAGCCATAGTGTTGATCGCCGGGACCGGCTCGGCGGCCATGGGACGTGGCGTAAACGGACAAGTCCGGCGCGCTGGCGGCTTGGGCCCACAGGTTGGCGACCAGGGGAGTGCACGCGACGTAGGCAGAAAAGCAGCGGCCGCCGCGAAATTAGAACGCGACAAAAGTGGCGAAGAAAGCGCGCTTGGCAACCAGCTAAAGCGGCAACTGGGCGTTGCCAACTGGCGCGAATTCGAAAGCCGCACCTCTGCACCGTTGGAACAGGTCTATCCGCAACTGTTCCCAGTCGTGGCTAACGCCGCGGATGCCCGCGACCCGGTGGCGCGCGAAATTTTACGCACGGCCGCCACTGATCTCGCGGCAATAGTCAAGACGCTGGCCGACGATCTTCAATTGCAGCAGATACCGTTTCGCCTGGCAAAAACCGGAGGGATGATCGGGCACTGCGCATTTTTTGATAATGAGCTGGACTCGCGGTTACGCGACGCTGCTCCTACGGCAAATATTGGATTGTTGCCAATCCCCCCGGCGCATGCCGCGGCATTGTTGGCGCTGGAACTGTTCCTGGAAGCGGACTGACCAAAATTCCGATGGCTGATACAAACGATCTCACCACAAGGGACACTCGCGAAGCGCCAGACGCTCAGCACGCGCTAGTGGCCAACGGCGAGCAACTCGCGGCGCTGCTTCACAGTGATGTTGAAGAGGTTCTTTTATCGTTGCTAAAAAATCCAGCTCTGGCAGAGACAGACGTTGCTGTACTCCTCGCGTGCAAGAATTTACCCACCGCAGTCATCGACGAAATCTGCAAGCGCAGAGATTGGCTCAAATCATACGCGCTAAAAAAGGCGTTAGCTTGCCATCCGCATACCCCACGGCTCGTCAGTCTGCGGCTGCTGCGGGAATTGTATTTGATGGATTTGGTGCAGATAGCTCTTTTGCCGGGCGTTTCCGCGGAGCTAAAACGCAACGCCGAAGATCAACTCGCTGTTCGTTTGCCGCAACTCCCGCTGGGACAAAAAATCACCTTGGCACGTCGCGGCCCCGCGCGTGTGGCTGGCTTACTCCTGGCGGAAGGACACCCCTTAGTAATTCCCGTGGCCCTGGATAACAGTCATTTGACGGCGGCCCAAGTTTTGAAAGCGCTTGCCCGCGAGGGCGTGCCCGAATCCGCGGTACACGCCATTGCGCATCATCGCAAATGGTCCTCCGATTACAACGTGCGCCTGGCCCTGGTGCGCAATCCAGCGACCACGCTGGCTGTTGCACTCAGTTTTTTGCCGGAACTTACGGTCTCGGATCTCAATGAATTGGCAGCTCCGGGAATCGTACCTGAACCCTTGCGAAAGTATCTGGAGGCCGAAGTCCAGCGGCGCATTCGAGCCAGCGAAAACTCCGCGGATGATAAAGAGCCTTCCGACCATGGTCAACCGTCTAAAGATGTCAAGAGCCGAGCGAAATGTTCCCGCTGGACTAGCATCAGGTAGCGAAATTTGGGCAATAATATACTTGACTAACCAAACGGTTAATTAGGTCTTTGTCGGGAAGCTCGCTAAAAACATCCTGCCCTGTCACGGCTCCCTTACCTTGCAAGGCACTTAATTGTGTTACAGTCTCGCGGCCCACACGGAGGATTTATGACACGGCAAGAACACCTTTTCATGCTGACTATCTTTGCCATGCAGAACGCAAAATATAACCGGCTGATCGAAATTCTTAAGACTCGCGGTGTCTTGGAGGGCGATGATCTACAGGCTTTCCGTGCCATTGTTCCAGAAGAAGTGCGGGAACGTCTCGAATGGTTTCAAGAAGCTTGGGAGACGTATCAAACGACCGCTGCAGGTCTCGGTGTAACAACTGGCCTAGAACTTCCTTGGTTTCCAACCTCCTGAAACGATGGCATAACAAATTTCCCTGCCCTCTCACGGCAATCCATAGCCTACCCTCCCTCTCTTGGTTAGTCATTTATATTGTTGCCGAAATTTGGCGAGCAAATCGATAAATTTAGCCATTGTCAGGAACAAAACATTAGCCTTCGCCGTCCTATAGCTATGCCCTCGAATGACGTATTCTCGGGGCTAGACGGAGCTTGACGTTCGACCGTGACTTGCACTCCTGGTAGGGGGGAATCGCCAAGTTGATGGACAATCGGGAAGATTTACCCCGACGGCTCGAACGCCGTTGGGCGCCGCGCTATTCGTTTCGCGCTGACCTTGAGATCGAGTGGGGTTCAGCGGTGCTGACCGGCAGAACCCGCGACATCAGCACCAATGGCATGTTCATCGAAGCGTCCGACCCGCTATGGATCGGAGCGGGTTTCATGGCCCGCCTCAATGTCGATCCTCCGGTAAAAGTCGATTGCTCCGTGAAACGGGTGGTACCCGGCCTTGGAATGGGCGTGTCGGTGGCGCTCGCGGAATCCGATCATCAAAAATATTATCAGGATCTTCTCGTCTCCCTCGCAGGCAATCCAACCAACACCGCCTTATAATAGGCGGTGAGCACCATCTATCGGTTTGCGCACAGTTTATGGCGCCGTCATTTTTGCATTCGTGGTTGCCGTGCCAACCGGGTGCTGCCAGGGGCGTCAGAGTTAAATGACCAGATGCGTCAATTGCGGGTCCGAACGTAACGCGGACCAGTGCCCCTCATGCGGGCTTGATTCTTCCATTGCTGAGATGGTGTTCCGTCCGCGCTTCATGAAAAGCACCGCCGTTTTTCTGGCCGGATCGCTGCTTTTTCCGTACGTAAGCCAGATTTACCCTCCGTTGGACCTCGATTGGATGCTGGTATTTTTTGGTTTGATATTTTTCATCGGGCTCACCGTGGCCGTATTCGTGGATCGCGGCGCACGCAATCACCGGGACATTGAGGTGTTGAAGCGCATTTACGCAGGCTTTATTCCGCTGCCATGGATTCTCGCGGCCGCGCTATTCCTCAATGGCAAACTCGATTCCCCGAAGAATGTCGCCTATTACCCGACCACCGTGCAGAGCCGCTTCAATATGCGTGGAATAGTGCGCGGCAGTAGAAGGCTGGTTGTACGTTCCTTACGGCCCGGACAAAAATGGGAAAGACTAGCCGTGGACGTTGACGACTATGATCGTTTCCATGACGGTGACGCCGTAGTGGTCGGCGTAGCCCCGGGCGCGCTGGGCATTAACTGGTTTTACGGAATTTACCGCCGCTAATTTTTTCGAGGAATAGATCAATAGGCCGGCGTACCGCCCGGGCGTAGCGGGATTTGCAGTTCGAGGATATGGCCGTCCTTGCCGAGCCGGAAGCGAAGGCGTTCCACCGGCCCAACATTACGATCTTTCCACTCCGTGATTTCCAGCGGCTGCTCGGGGGTGTCGGAAGTAGACCACAGTACGCCGTCGCCTTGTGGTTTGACGGTGCGCGGATCGATGTCAAAAACCAAGTGCTCCGCCACATTCACCAGCAAATAGCGCTTCCAAAGTTTTACCAACAGCACGCCCCGCTTGGAGGTGTGATAAATATTCCACGAAGCAGGAGCTTCGTCATTGAAGCGCACGATGGCAAAGGATACAGATTTCCACTCGACCGGTTTGTTGGCTTCGGCGGTTTGAGACCGGACAGGTTGAGAGAAAAGTGCGATCAGCACCGCAAATAATATCCAACGCATGACGGAAGATCGATGTGCAATAGAGTGCGACGAGTGACGCCGCTGGTAACTTATACGCTGCTTAGCGCCATTCTTCCCGTCCTTCGCGAAGGCCGACGACCACACTAGTTCACCTTTACTTCGCCGAATGATTTGTCGAGCAGTTGGATTGCGTCATCCACGTCGCCCTTGGTGGTATTCAGCATGGGCGCGAGCCGTAGCGTGTTGCCATACAGTCCACCCTTGCCGATCAGCAAGCCATTGTGACGCGCGCGCTCCATCACAAGATTGGTAGCCTCCGGCGCGGGTTCTTTGGTCTTACGGTCTTTCACCAGCTCCAGCGCTTGCATCAGCCCCATGCCGCGCACGTCGCCGATCAGCGCGTATTTGGATTGCAATTCTTCCAGCTTGCCGCGGAAATATTTGCCCACGACGTCCGCGTTTTCGCGCAAGCCATCTTCTTCGATCAGTTCGATGGTCGCGCGCGCCGCCACGCTGGTGACCGGATTGCCGCCGAACGTGGCGATGTTGCTGCCCTGATAGCCGCCGGCGATCTCCGGCGTAGTAACCGTAAGCCCGATAGGAACACCGTTCGCCATCCCCTTCGCGCTGGTAATTATGTCCGGAATCACTTCCCAATGTTCAATGCCGAACCAGTTTTTGCCGGTCCGGCCCCATCCGGTTTGCACTTCGTCGGAAATGTAAAGAGCGCCGTATTTTTTAACAATATTGAAAACAATTTTGAAATATTCAGGCGGCGCAGTGATAAATCCGCCGACTCCCTGAATCGGCTCGGCGATGAACGCGGCAATATGACCGCTCGTGCCAGTCTGAATAAGATTTTCCACGTCACCCGCGCACGCCACACCGCAATCGGGATACGTCAAATGCAGCGGACAGCGATAACAGTAAGGATTGACCGCATGAGAAATGCCCACACTGATGACCCCAGCCCGGCGGTACGGAGCGTGCGCGGTCATGGCCTTCGTGAGACTCGACCCGCCTGAGTAAGCGTGACGCAGCGCCACCACGTCGTAACTTCCGGTCGACATACGCGCCAACAAAATTGCCGCTTCGTTGGCTTCACTTCCAGAGCTGGTAAAAAAGCTTTGCTGCAGGTTGCCCGGCGTGATTTGCGCAATTTTTTCCGCCAGCGCCACGATGTGCTCATTGGGATAAAGCGTGGAGGTATGCTGCAGCCGATTGATCTGCGCGTTCACTTTCGAAGTGATCTTGGGATTGCAGTGCCCAACGGAAACTGTGAGGATGCCTCCAAAAAAGTCCAGATACTTGTTCCCATCGAGATCCCAGATATGTTGCATCTCGCCGCGATCGGCCACCAGCGGCTGTTCAAAGTAGTTGGTGACCGAGGGCCAAAGGAATTTTTTGTGCTTGGCGACGATTTCTTGACTGCGCGATTTTGCGGCGCCCGATGCCGCTGGTGCTGGGGTTACCGGAGTGGTCACAATTCTGTCCTCGCAAGCTCGGTAGGATGTCGAAGAGTGTATGACGCGGCGCTATTCGCGGCAAGCCTGAGGAAGACCAGCGTCGGGAATGAAGAGCGAATTGATTGCTCCGGCGAAGTGGAAGGTTAGGATTTTCACAGAGCTACTCGGGCGTAGCTATAGACAGGTGCTCCGGTCCAGTTCCGCCAGCCTTTGTTTGCCTTCCAGGCTGCCTTTCCTCCCCGCAGCGGCGAAAAGACGGCGTGCCTGGTAACAATTCCGCGTGACTCCGTGACCTGTGAAATACATATTGCCCAGAGTAAGCATGGCGGTCACATTGCCCTTGGCAACTTGATCCCACAAAGATTTTACGCTTTGCAACCGGGGTGCCGGTTCTTTGGGCGCCGGTTCTTTTGGAGCCACTTCTTCAGGATTCGACACGGCATCGGTTGGGGCGGCTTTCGGTTCTTCCGCAGGCGTGGCTTCAGCCTGCGGCTTCGCGTCCTGGACCGGTGGTTTTGTATCCTGAACGGGAGGTTTTGTCGCCGGAGCAGGATTGGTCTTAACCGGCTCTGAAGCTGGAGCAGGCTCCACCATCTGGTGGCCCAACCAGATAAACCCGCCCGCAGCTTCACGCCGAAAGACAAAAAGTCCAATCAGCAGCATCACCAGCACCGCGGTAACAATAATTCCGGAAGAAGTTTTAATCCTCCCCGGCAGCAACCCCGCATTAATGGTCTGCGCGTTGAGTTGCTCGAAAACCGTTTCGGAACGCCGCCGCAGCTCCATCACATGCGCGTGCAGAATTTCCTGAACCTGCGTCTGAAACCGATCGAGCGCCTGTTGTTGCGCGCGCTCCAGCAGCGACGGATACCGGTCCAGCACCTTCACGGAAGCGCCTGCGGAGGCCACCGCCGATTCCAGGCACTTGATCTGTGCTTGTGCGCCTTCTCGAATCGGGAATAATTGCCGCTCCGAATCACGCAACACTCGCGCGGCGGACTCCCTGAAGGTCGCCAGTGCGCGCTGCTCTTCATGCTGAAAATGTTGCAGCAGCGCCTGCGCATGCTCGTTCAGTGCCCGGGCTGTGCGATCTTCCAAGGACACCAGGGGATCTTCACGATTTTGCGCGGATAGTTCATCTGGCTGGGTAGCCAAATCCGAGGACGCAGTTGATTCCTCGGCCAGTTCAAAGTCCCCGGATAGATCGACATCTTCCGCGTCCTGATCCTGTTCATCGACTGGATCAAGCTTATACGCCGTGGCGGCGGAAAAATCCGGAGCGGCCTGGGCTGCGAGCCTTGGGCTCGGTGGACTGGGTCTTTTCTCCGCGCCGACGGCTGGGGGCAGGGAAGTCCATGTTCCGCCGTTCTTGTTTGCAGTTTCTGATGGCACAGGCTCAGCTAGCACTTCAGGAACAAACGAAAAAGGCGCCGCAGGGGCGACCGATGTGATAGATCGCACCGATTTTGCGGCGTTCGGCTGGGCAATCCTGTCGCGCCCATTGCCGGACGGCGAGTCAGTGAGTCCGGAAGCTTCCGACGCGGAGGAATTACCACCGTTCGCCGTCGTCAAAGCAGGTACAGGACTGCTAGAAGCTATAGGCCCCATGCTGTGCGTGGGATATTCGACGGCGTTCGCCATCCAGCTACGAATCTCATTGAGAAACTCTTCGGAAACGTCGGTGTACTGCACGCCCGCGACTCGGCCCTCTTTGTCAGACCATTCAAGGCGGCCCCGCCCCTCGATACGCCGCTTTTCATCCAGATTGAACGCGAACTTCACCTCCGTTTTCGGGCGCACGCGTTTCACCGAGCGGAAACCAAAACCATGTTCCGACAAATTCAGAACCATGCCGCCATTGCCCGGCTCTACTTCCACATAGAGGAGGTTCTCAAATCGTTTGCGCGCAGACTGCCGGCGCTCTTCGTGATAAGTCATGCGGGAATCCAGCCCCATAGAGCCAACCCAAGGTTCAGCGTATTAATCTGCGTCTAATACTTTGACGATACGATCCCACAGCGCCCACTGTGAGTCCGCAATGCTGCCGCCATTACCGGCCTACCGCAATGGATGGGTTATTCTGAACCACCGCTGTGACAATGACAACCCTTAGTTCGCTTCCTCTAAGTTTTGTCCTTTTAATGAGATACGTGAGGAATTGGCGGGAAGACACGCACCATCAGGCCGACTTTTGACGGTTTGCTCTTCGCGATGAGCGGTCTTCCCATTCCGGGAATGGGTTTTCTGACGGGCAGTTTTGCGCCTTACGATCCGCAACTACCCGTGCATTATGTTTTGCACGCCACACAGCCGGTATTGCTTAAGACCTTGGTTTTCTTTCTGAAATACGCCACTCTTGCCATGGCTGGTGACTGATTATAGAAGAATCTCGAATTCACTCCGGATCTTTGGCAGTAAATCACTTTGAGTCTCGAGGAAGCCGAAAGCGTTTGTGCGTCTGCGGCCCCGGATTTAAAATATTCAGCTATGCGTTGCGTAGGATGTCAGGCGGAGTTCGCCCAGATCGACGGCCCGACGCATGAATACATGCTGTCGTCGCCAGGCTGTTGGGCCGCTTACGGCGAAGTCTTGGCGCGAGAATACAGCGACAATCGACTTGCGCAGCTACACCGCCTCACCGTGGATACCTATGCGGTGCAGCATCCAGGGGTGAACGTGCCGGCGGCCAGAAGATCGGTCGCGGTGCATCTCTCGCGTTTGTACCTTCTCCTCGAAGCCGGGTGGTCGATGGAGAGGGCCAACAACGCCATGCTTGCAATTACCGAGTTCAAAGACCGGTGCGATTGGCTCGAACCGCCCTCAATGACCGGCACCTTGAGTGTGCTGGAAGTTTTGCAAGCAGCGTCGAACGAAGAGCACGAGAACCGCGCCAGAGCCCGGGCTGAATCAGTCTGGAAAGCGTGGGCGGCGCACCATGACACAGTTCGGAATTGGTGTGCGAGTTTGTGAAGCGGGATCTTCTATCGCAATCGAACAATCAGTGAACGTAGTAGCCGTTCTTCGACAGGATTACGTAATCTCGTCCCTTTTTCCCAAACGATGATTTCAGCCGGACCTCCAGTTTATGAGGCTTTCCCGTGGCTCCGTTCGCCTGCGTGTAATATCCCAGGGTGTAGCGGGTTTTGATCCGGTCGATCAGCGCGCGGAATTCGGCATCCAGGTTGGCCACGTCTTTGACGTCAAATATCTCTCCACCGGTCTGGTCCATGACTTTGCGGATGTTCACCAACCCGGGAACCATGGCAGCGTAGAAAAGCGTTGAGGCCGGGTTGTAGCCAGGTATTTTCAAATTATATAAGACGGCGTCCGAAGCGATCGCTTCCGTAACGATGTCGTGGGTCCCCTGTCCGCCCGCGTCCGTACCCACGTCATCGCTGATCAAAATAATTACCCTTCGCCCTTTCGGAGGCGCGCCGAGAAGATACTTTGCCGCCACAAATATGCCGTCATTGATATTTGTGGCACCGCCGATTTTGAAGCCGCCGAATTGTTCGGCAATTTTGGATTTGTCGGTGGTGAACGGCACGCGCAATTCCGCCTCGGTGGCAAAGGTAAACAGCGCCACCTGATCTTCCGGTTTCAGCGCGCCCAAAGCAGTCGTCGCCGCCTCGCGCAAAGGCCCCATGAAGGGACCAATCGAATCACTCAAATCCAATACCAGCGCAACCTCTAACGGGAGCTCGTCGCGGCCAAAAATCTCCAGTTTCTGTATCACTCCATCTTCCCGAACTTCGAAGTCGTCCTTTTTCAAATCGCCCATGATACGCCCGGCTTTGGTCTTCACCGTGGCGTCCAACAACACCAGATTCACGTTTACGCGAAGCGTACTGCCTTGGTCTTGAGCCTGATCCTGGGCCGCAAGCGGCCATTGGCACAACAAAGCTGCAAAAACAATTGCCGCCGACGATCGCAGCAACTTTGGCGCCAAGGCCGAAGTCACCATCCCGCAAAATCCCGAACGCCAGTGTCTGTACAATGTAAATTCAAAGCAGTCATCCCATGACCTTTCAACTCGAACGTTCCCAATCAATCTTAACTTTACACAACAGGATGCGGTGTGCGGACTGCATGCAAAAAGCTGTTCGAACATCGCACTTGTGGAAACACGTAACCATCCGGCGCCTCGAGTGCGTTAGTATGATTAAAGCAATCGAGTTTACCGTCGCGGCTCGCTTTCTCCCTCTATCC
>JAUTXJ010000340.1 GCA_030838075.1 Acidobacteriaceae bacterium | reverse complement strand
TAGCCGTCATCGCGTAACGGCGAAGGATAAAACGGCAGCAGCCAGATAGTGTTGGTGCCCAGTTCCTGAAGATAGTCGAGGCGTTGCGTCATCCCGACAAAATCACCGATGCCGTCGCCATTGCTGTCGCAAAAAGTGCGTACGTGCAGCTGGTAAATCACCGCGTCTTTGTACCACAGGTTGTCTTCTTGCAACGCCAACGGGGTAACTCTCCTTTTCAGCGCCTCATCAGCGTGAATGCAAGTTCAAAATATTATCGTAACGGCTCAACCCGAAATATATGCGCCGGTAAAACCGCGGGATTCAGTTCCACATAATTTCTGTTCCCCTGCCAGATATATTTTCTATCAGTTAGCAGGTCGTTCATCTCATAAGACTCTCCGGCCGCCAGCCGGAATTCCTTCAACGCCACATCCACCCATCCCATCTGCCTGTTTACCGGGTCCAGATTCACGACTACCAGGAGTTTGTCGCCCCGATCTTCCGACGTTTTGCTATAAGCGATAAGCTGCGGATTATCTGTGGGGTGGAATTTCAGACCGTAATAATGCTGCAAAGCAACATGATCCCGCCTGATGCTGTTCACCCGCCGTATCAGCCCCTTCAAACTTTTTGGAACATTCCTGTTCCAGACCCTCACTTGATATTTTTCCGAATCCAGATATTCTTCGCTGCTTTCGCGCACCGGCACACTTTCCATCAACTCAAACGCCGGCCCATAAATCCCATAGTTCGCGCCCAGTGTCGCCGCCAAAACCAATCGCGCCACAAACGCCGGCCGCCCGCCCTTCTGCAAATACTCATTTAAAATATCCGGCGTGTTCGGCCACAAGTTAGGCCGAAAGAAATCGCTCACCGGCGGCTCGGTAATCTCCGTGAAATATTCTGTCAGCTCCGCCTTCGTATTTTTCCACGCGAAGTACGTATACGACTGCGTGAATCCCAATTTTGCCAACCGGTACATAACCTTAGGCCGCGTGAACGCTTCCGCCAAAAAAAGCACCTCGGGATATTCCCGCTGCGTCTCTCGAATCAGCCACTCCCAGAATGCAAACGGCTTGGTGTGCGGATTGTCCACCCGAAAAATCTTGATGCCCTGCGAAATCCAGAAAACAATCACGCTCTTTAGTTCTTCCGCCAGCGCCGCATAGTTCGCCGTCTCAAAATCCAGCGGATATATGTCCTGATATCTCTTCGGCGGATTCTCCGCGTACTGTACGCTCCCATCCGCTCGCGAGCGAAACCATTCGCGGTGTTCTTTCACATATGGATGATCCGGCGAGCATTGAAACGCCATGTCCAGTGCCAGCTCAATTCCGTGCAACTCTGCTTTCGCGCGTAACGCCCGCAAGTCCGCTAAGGTTCCAAGCTCTGGATTTATTGCCTTGTGCCCGCCGTCTTTCGAACCAATGGCCCACGGGCTGCCCGGATCCGATGCCGTCGGCGTCGTGGAATTATTTTTGCCTTTGCGTTCCGTCTTTCCGATCGGATGAATCGGCGGCAAATACAAAACATCAAATCCCATGTCCGCCACGTATTCCACATACTCAGCGCAATCCCGCAACGTCCCAGGCCGCTCCGACGAAGTCGTACACGATCGCGGAAACATCTCGTACCACGTGCTAAACCGCGCCCGCGCGCGATCAACGCGCACCACCAGTTCTTTCTCGTAAACCGTATCGCCGGCGCGATCGCGGTACCGCGACATCAGCAAAATTAAATCCTCATCTTGGGAGGACGCCACCGCCGCGGCCGCGTCTGTCCCCGCAATCCTTTCCAACCGTGCGCTCAGCGTATTCAACATCTCCAGGTCCGCAGAACTCGCGCGCTCTGCAGCAGCCGCCAACAATTTCACCCCGGTCTTCAACTCCAGCGACACGTCTTGTCCCGCGTCCACTTTCTTTCCCAAATCGCGAGCCCAGGTTTTGAATCCGTCTACCCACCCCCGAAGGGTATAAAAATAAACTCCCACACTCCCGGGTCGGAACTGTGCCTCCCACCGGTCATTCGTAACCAACTGCATCGGCTCATACTGCCAATCCGCATCGCCCTCACTTCGATACTGCAGCGCCGCATCGATCACATCGTGTCCGTCAGAAAAAATATCAGCGCTCACCGTCACAAGTTCCCCCGGCGTGCGCGTAATGGGAAATCGCCCGCCATCAATTTCCGGCAGCACGCTTTCAATCACCACTCTCTGAACAGACTTCGGCGTATTTCTATCTGCAGTTTTTTTTGGAAGGAATCGTTCGTCAGTTACCGTCACGGCGTGAAGGAAATTCGCTCCCCATCCTTTGATTCATTATATACGCGTGTGGAGTAACGATTCTTCATGCATCGAATTACTTATTCGATCGATTTAAATGTTAAATGCAACTTGTCGAGTCAGTTAATTCCCTCTACTGGATTCACTGGATACTCTCACGCGCCTTAAAAGCCTACACTAGCAGTGCTGATGGGCATGCTTTGCCCAGCACGAGGCCCAAGTGAAGATAGCCCAAGTGTCCCCGCTGTATGAAAGCGTTCCACCGAAAATGTATGGAGGTACCGAACGCGTCGTTTCGTTCCTGACCGAAGAGCTGGTTGCGCAAGGTCAGGATGTAACTCTCTTCGCCAGCGGAGATTCGCAAACGTCCGCGAAGCTCGTTCCGGGCTCAAAAACGTCTCTCCGGCTCAGCAAAAATTCCGTCGACCATCTCGCTCATCACATCGCCATGTTGGATGACGTCATGCGCATGGCGCCCGAATTCGACGTCATTCACTTCCACATCGATTACATGCATTTCCCGCTGTCCCGCTATTGCGCGCTGCCAAGCGTCACCACTCTTCATGGCCGCCTGGATCTTCCCGATTTAATTCCAGTTTATAAACGTTATTCCGACGCTCCAGTGATTTCCATTTCTATGGCGCAGCGCAAACCACTCCCTCGCGCCAACTGGGTTGCCAATGTTCATCACGGCCTGCCTGCCGATCTCTTAACGTTCAATCCCAAAGCAGGCGACTATCTCGCGTTTTTGGGCCGTATTTCTCCGGAGAAACGCCTCGATCGCGCCATTGAAATCGCGAAACGCGCCGGCATGCCCCTGAAAGTAGCTGCGAAAATCGACAACGCCGACCGCGCCTACTATGAATCCACCATCAAGCCTTTAATGGGTGATCCCAACATCGACTTCATCGGTGAAATCGGTGAAAACGAGAAAAGCGAATTTCTCGGCAACGCTTACGCCTATCTTTTCCCAATCGACTGGCCTGAGCCTTTCGGTTTGACCATGATCGAAGCCATGGCCTGTGGCACTCCCACCATCGCCTTTAATCGCGGCTCCGTTCCCGAAGTCATGCAGGAAGGTCTCACCGGTTTCATCGTCAATGATATGGATCAAGCTGTCGCAGCAGTGGAAAAAATAGCATCCATCGAACGCACCGCTTGCCGTAACGTTTTTGAAAAGCGCTTCACATCCGCGCACATGGCCGAGCGATACATTCAGGTCTATGAGTCCATGGCCTCGGATATCCACCTCGCCGCCCATGCCCAGGATGTCTCTGATAACCCTCGTTCGCAGGCAATCGCATAATAAAAATTCTCCGATTCGTGGCAGGATAGGTCTGTGCCAGATATCGTCCGCGTCAAAGACCAGTATTACGTTAAGGCGACTTCGGCGCTCGCCGACGACCGCACCCGCGTCCTCAAATATGGCGATACTTTCGCCGTCCTAAATCGCTACGGCGACATCGAGCCGCTTGGCTTCGGCCAGTTCGGCTTGTTCCACTCCGAAACTCGCCACCTCTCGCGCATGACTCTGCAGTTAAATTCGCAGACTCCCATGCTGCTCAGCTCCACCATCCGCGACGACAACGCCTTCCTCGCCGTGGATATGACCAATTTCGACACCACTCTAGCCAATGGCGCTGTCGGCCTCAAAACTGACCCAGGCCTGCCGCGCGAAACGATTCATCTTTTCCGCTCTAAATTTCTCGATAAGGCCACCTGCTACGAGCAGATCCGCTTGATCAATTACGGTCTGCAACCTCTCCAAATCTCTCTCAGCTTTCAATTCGAAGCCGACTTCGCCGACATCTTCGAAGTGCGCGGCACCAAGCGCGCAAAAAAAGGCGATCGCCTCTCTGACTTTCTCGACGGAGACACCGCCGTCCTTTCCTACCGCGGCCTCGATAACGTCAGCAGGAAAACTCGCATTGAATTCACTCCCAAGCCTCGCGTGCTCACCACCCGTCAAGCCCGTTACGAATTCACTCTCGAGCCCAAACAGGAGCAATCCGTTTTTGTCACCGTCTCCTGCGAACGAAATTTAATTCCCGTCCCTACCAATCCCTACCACAGCGCTTTCGAAACTCTCCACAATCGCTCCACCAACGAACGCCTGCACGAATGCCGGATCACTACTTCCAACAAGCGCATCAACTCCTGGCTTAAGCGCTCGGAAGCCGACTTGCGCATGCTCACCGATGGAAATCCTGAAGGCGAATATCCTTACGCCGGCGTCCCATGGTTCGCCACCGTTTTCGGCCGCGACGGACTCATCACTGCCCTCGAAACTTTGTGGATCGCTCCGCACATCGCCAAAAGCGTTTTGCAGTATCTTGCCGACGAGCAAGCCACCGAGGAAATTCCTGATCAGGACGCCGAGCCGGGGAAAATTCTTCATGAAATGCGCCGTGGTGAAATGGCCGCGCTAAAGGAAGTTCCCTTTGGCCGTTATTACGGCAGCGTGGATTCCACCCCGTTGTTCATCGTTCTCGCCGCGGGATATTTTCTGCGCACCGGCGACACCGAATTTCTGTCCTCCATCTGGGCCAACATTCAAGCCGCTCTGCGCTGGATCGATATTTACGGTGATCGCGATCACGATGGCTTCGTCGAATACGCGCGCCGCTCCAACACCGGCTTGATCCAGCAGGGCTGGAAGGATTCTCACGATTCCGTCTTCCACGCCAATGGCGTCTTAGCCGAGCCGCCTATCGCACTCTGCGAAGTGCAGGCCTACACCTACGCCGCCAAACGTTCCGCCGCCATGCTGGCCGGCGAATTCGGCGACAATGACGCCTCGCTGAAACTGAATCTGGAAGCCGATCGCCTGCAGCAGCGCTTTGAACAAGAATTCTGGTGCGAAGAAATCGGCATGTACGCGCTCGCGCTCGACGGCAAAAAACAACAATGCAAAGTCCGTTCCTCGAACGCCGCACAAACGCTTTTCTGCAAAATCGCCTCGCCTGAACGCGCCGCAATCATGTGCCGCCAGCTCATGTCCAACCAGCTCTTCTCCGGTTGGGGCGTGCGCACCATCGGCTCCGGCGAACTCCGC
>JAUTXJ010000315.1 GCA_030838075.1 Acidobacteriaceae bacterium | reverse complement strand
AATTTGCATAGGGCCCGCGTCCACCGCAACCACGGGCGGCCACGTCCAAACGGCTTTACCGGACGCGCGCAGAACTTCGTGCCTCCGTTCACTCCTCGCCGAGAACGCGCGTCCGGTAAAGCGCTAGTGTTTATCAGATGGCGGTCGCAACGCCGCGATCTCGGTGGAACAGTTCTGATGGCAAATGCGTTGTATCGAGCGCAGTAGAAGCGTACGATGCGCGAGTCACAGTGCATATCGGAAATTCCGGCTAGAGGGGGCCACAATGTCGCCTCGTACGATTTATCTTGGCAGACTGATCGGCTTCTTTTGCGTTCTCATCGCTCTAGTCATGCTTTCGCACAAACAGGCGACTGTGGAGACGATGACCGCGCTCGTTCACGACGCGCCGCTTCTGTTCTTCGCTTCTATCATGACGTTGGTCGCCGGCCTCGCTATAGTTCTGGCGCACAACGTTTGGTCGGGCGGTGCGCTGCCGGTCGTCGTCACCCTCGTCGGCTGGATCTCGCTGATCAAAGGCCTGATCTTCTTGATCTTGTCCCCCGAAACTTCGGCTGCATATTTCGAGACGTTTCGCTACGGCCAGCTTTTCTATTTGTATACGAGCATCACTCTCGTCGTCGGTATCTATCTGACAATCACCTCGCTTCGCTCTTCTACATAGCTCATCTCATAAGAGGTGAAGACTTGTGGCCCTTGCTTTCGGTCCTTCGCCTTTAGATCGAAGGAAACAATCCCGACGTTCCCACTCAGCACGGCCCGTCAGCACCTCAATGATAAATAGCGGTCTGGTGAATTTCACCGCCGTCGCAACCCCCGAGCCGACCGCATTCAGCCTTATGCTGACCGGGATTGGGTTGTTAGCGCTGATGTGGGTGATCCGAAAGCGTACTGCGCAGGGTCTCCCACGAGGCAGTTGAACGCATCGTCCTCTGGCACATCCGTCACCCCACTGAGCACCCACCGCATCCAGTGCCGAACGTATTGCACAATGCGCCGTAGGATTTTCTCCTGTGGCGCATCTTGCATTTTCCCTCACAAATTCCACTTGGACGTATAGTCGGTAATCGGAAACTTGAATCCCACATGGACCGTTACGGCGTTTGTCAGGAGTTCACTTTTTTTGTGCTAGGGTGGAATTCATGAAGGTTAAGCTCGCGACCTGTGTAATGACGCTTGCTGCTGCGTCGGTATTATTTGCTCAACCGAAGGCTACAGCGCTTGCGAAAGTGTACGTCGGGTCTGACGGGTTAGCTCATGTGGTCGACGGTCAGGGCAAAGACGTGGCGATTCCGAAAGAAAAAACGCAAGTTGCGGTTAGCACGCCCAAACTGGCTCCTGATAAACAATCCGCAGGTTGGTTAATCCTGCAGGACAACTGCTGCACTTCGTATCCGATTCCTACAAGTGTGGCGATATATACGGCGAAAAAGACGCGGCTACTTGGCGATGGCCTGATGGTCTATGACTGGTGCTTCGTCGGCGAAGGATCGCAAGTTGCGATGTCAACTGGCACCGTTCACGGAATGACGTCACGACACCTATCGCTGTATCACAGCCGCAGTGGGATGCTGTTGGAGGTGTGGAACGAAGAGATGGGAGAAGCTCTACCAACGTGGGCAAAGGACCTCTCACAGTGATGTGCGGTTGATGATTCGCTGAGTTTGTTTTTCGGTCTCGGTCTCAAATTTTCCCTGTTATGATTACGGGCTCCATCTGATACTTCGAGGTGCGTGTATGCGCAAAACTGCATGTGGTCTGCTGCTTTTTATTTTTGCTGCTGCTTGCTGGGCGCAGCAAAATGCGTCGAGTACGCATTTCGACGGCAAGTCCTGGTGGGCATACGTGACATTTCTGGCGGACGATTCGTTGGAAGGGCGCAACACGGGCAGCGAAGGTCTACGCAAGGCGCAGGCGTATGCGGTGGAACAACTGAAGAAGGCTGGGTTCCAGCCGGCGGGCACGGATGGTTTCTACCAACCGGTTCACTTCACGCAATTCCAGGTTGACGAATCCAAATCATCGCTGGCGCTGGTTGCCAATGGACAATCGCAACCCCTCTCGTTCGCGGATGATGCATTCATCAGCTCGCGGGCCACGCGCAGCTCGGTCAATGTTGATGCGCCTTTGGTTTTCATTGGGTATGGGCTGAAGATTCCCGAAAAGAATCTGGATGAACTGGCGGGCGTGGATTTAAAGGGGAAGATTGTGGTGTATCTCGCTGGTTCGCCCGCTGATATTCCTACAGCTCTAGCGTCGCACTATCAGACTGCGCCCGAGCGCTGGAAATCCCTACGCGCCGCGGGCGCCATTGGCACAATCGCCATTCCTAACCCGGCGTCGATGGACATTCCATGGTCGCGTATTTCAGTGAACCGCAACCAGCCAACGATGGATCTTGCTGATCCGGAGTTTTACGAGACTCCAGGGCTGCAACTCGGTGTCACGTTCAATCCAGCGTCAGCCGAGAAACTCTTTGCGGGGTCCGGGCACACCTTTGCCGAGATCGCCGCTCTGGGCACGGACCGCAAGCCTCTTCCTCATTTCCCCTTGGCCGTTTCGCTGGCGGCCAAGGCGACCATCCAAACCACGGCGGTGGAGTCCGCCAATATAGTGGCCAAGCTACCGGGCTCCGATCCCGTGTTGAAAAACGAGTTTGTGGTTCTTTCCG
>JAUTXJ010000314.1 GCA_030838075.1 Acidobacteriaceae bacterium | reverse complement strand
GTCACTCGGGGTGCACTAAGCGGATAAAATGATGTCAGCTCGGATGTCTGCTTTCAGGGGTACAGCGGAAAACATAGGCTCTATATGAGCATTTCCGGGTATGACCCAAAGGCGACATCGACCGACTGTTGCTCATCCGCCGCGGTTTATGAGTCCTACTAAGTCATCCAGCGAAGAAATCTACTACCCCTGTTTCAAGATTGTACATCGCGCCGGCGATCTTGATGGCACCCTTCGACTCCATTTCGGCTAACACGGGACTATTCTTGCGAATGTCGCCTAGCGTAATTTCCACGTTCTTCCGCGCAACGGCGTCAACAAATGCATAATTCTTAGAAGACCTTTCGCCGCTGTACGTCGTCGCCGTCACCGCGGGTTTGATTTTCGCCAATAACCCCGTGAGATTGCCGAGTTCAGCGTTGTCAATTGCGCCCTTGATCGCGCCACACGCTGTGTGACCCATCACCAGAACCACCTTTGCCCCCGCGAGTTTGCAGGCAAATTCCATACTGCCAATAATATCTGAGTTTTCGACATTTCCTGCCACGCGACTGTTGAAGATGTCACCAATGCGAAGGTCCAAGATCGTCTCGGCAGAGGCCCGCGAGTCAATACACGTGAGCAGTACCGCGGCTGGATATTGGCCTTTAGCGCTGGCGCGTTGCTGAGCTAGGAAATTATGATCTACCCGCTTGCCGGTGTAGAAACGTTTGTTGCCTTTTTTCATTAACGCCAAAATGTCGTCCGGACTCAACTTGTCGCGCTGCGCCTTGGTCAGTGCGTCAGCGCGGGCCATGCTGCTGAGCGCCCCGGCACCTACAAATGCCATCGCAGTGGTGACGCCGGATACCTTCAAAAAACTCCGACGATGGAGATGGCTAGGGGATTGGCTGGTTTCCTGCTCCGCACACTGCGCGCACATGTTTGATCCTTAAAGTGAGAGTCCTCAGACACACTGTCCGCAGCGTAACAATAGCACAAGACGGAGCCCTCAAAATCCTTGCCTATGTTGGCTCTTGGCACTTCGCGGACAAACCTACCGCACCCGCATTTGTCCGTTATTGGGGCATAGCCGACATCTGGCTGTGCTGGAGCCGGAAGCCTCGGTAGCGAATGACCCAGAGCGGCCAGCAGTCACACTTCCGCCCAAACCGACGTAGCTTTCAGATCATCGAAGCTAGGTCGCGAATGAATGTCCCTATTAGCTAAAACTTTAGCGTGTTTATTGGATTTTCGTGAAACGCTCATCGCTATATTCCAGACGCGCAGCCTTGAAATGAGAGGCTTTCACAATGATCGCGAAATTGAAATTGTTCCTAATCGACGACAACGGTGCTACCGCAATCGAATACAGTCTGATCGCCGCAGGCATTGCAATGGCGATTGTTGCCGTTGTCCCAACGATTGGTACCAAGCTGAACACGACATTCGCCAACGTCTCCACCGCGCTGAACTAGTATTGCTCCAACGGACCTGACTGTCACGTTGTCTAAAGTGCCAAGGAAACTCCTTGGCACTTTTTTTATATTCCAGCGCCGCACTAAGTACCCTTATTTTTTTCGTGGACGGGGCACGCGGGCGCTTCGGACTCGTTCGGGCTTTGCCCTACGCTTGCCAAACTTCATTTCACTGTGCTGTTTCGGCGGCATGCGCCCGTGCTCGTGACCGCCGCGTTGCGGGTTGCGGAACATGACGCATACATATCCGAAACTGCCAAATTACGGCTCGCGTTTTTCTGGACAACCCGGAAATCATTTTCTGCTGTTCAGGCAGTTTCTTCGCAGGGTTTACAGCTGGGCTAGTGGCCAATATCTTTTCGCGACCCGCTTCGCCTTGCGTTTTGTGCGCAACGCGGGCGTCCAATTGCGTTCCGAACATGGGTCGCTCGCTACCGTTATACCGGCAAGCGCCGATTTCGCAGCAGTTGACGCTCTAATGCAATCTGCTGTGCCAGAAGCATTCAAGTGTATCGGAAATCGCGGTCGGTTTGCAGGAACGGGGACTGATAAAGTACAGGCGCGGCGTCCGATTTCACCGGTGAAATATTGTCTGAGAAACGGGTGCATCCAAGAATGCATTCAATACGGCTGGGCAACAAAATGCGATCTCCCGTCTTTATCCTCGTTGTCGTGGGGATAGCCGAGGATTTGGAGCCGCTCCCATCACCCGGTAGGGGAGCAAGCGCCCAATCGCATGTGCGTCCATTTAATCGCATTCTCGAAAACGTGGGGTTGTTAGACGCCCGAGCGCTTCCGCCAATCTGGTTGTCCAGCAAACCATTCTTCGAATGAGCTTAGTTGGCGTTTGGTTTGCGGTAGCCGTGTCGGCGATGCTACCTGTTGCTCATTGATGAGACGAAGCTGGCGTAACACTCGCTTCAAGGTTGGTTCTGTTCGGGAATTCATTTGGAGCCTCTATTGCTATCCGCCCAATTGAGCGTCCTATTATTTAGCGAATAGAAAAAGCCGCTTATTGTCGGTGACGGCGACACATCATAAAGATTCTGAAGATAAGAGCGGGCGAATTTATTTGCGAGTTTGAACGGATTTCTAACGCTTAAGCGCTATTCTGTGGCCAGCCAACCAATGGAGCGTCCTACCGATGGCACTTAATGAGAAGCCGAAGAAAGCAACAGTCTCTGACAGCCCGCCACGGCCCCCGAAGGAGTCGCCCTATATTAAAGGAGGATCGCCCGCTACGTGTTTTTTGCCATCATGCGGCAAATCTTTCGTCGCAAGTTGTTTCCGCGCCAAGAACGGTCACTTTTACTGTTCCCATGTTTGCGCCGACGAGGGACAGGAGATGGACCTTTCTCATGTACAGCTCTTGAGACGAAATCAGATTCAATAAATTGATTTGATGTTTCAGGACCGGTCCGATTTCATCGGTGAAGACCGAGCCAACGGCTTGTGGGTCTTATTTTGCCTTAGGCGGAACGAGGCCGAGCCAACTCTGCCAACGTTGAAGATGGTCTCGATGCTCCCGCTGCTCATTCAAATATGCTGCTTTGTGTTGGCGGGAGCAGAAGCGCAGGCCCCAATGATGTGACACCAGCAGGCCAAGCTTGCCGTGGCAGTAAGCGCACCTGAGTGGCAACGGCTGGTTTTGCACTGGGCGTCTCGGACTGGTGGAGTTGTCCGATGGAGACGCTATCCGTTCGAAGCAACATCGCAACGAAACTTGCTCATCACGGTGAAGCATCAAGCTTAATTGCGGGGGTCGCGCTAATTCACACTGCGGGACAGCGGGCGCATCCCAAACAGAGCAGCATTGTCGCTAACCTATATTTCTAAGGTTAAATCGTGCTTGTCGTGGTTGAAATGTTGTTTGACACACGCCGATTTCACAAGTGCTGTTAGCGTACGCCGCATACTTGGCGAGTACCGGTTATGGGCGAGCGTGGCGTATCGAAAATTAATCTCGGCAGCACGCGGATTACCTCGGCATCGTGTTTGTCTGAGATGAAGGCGCGGCAGTCCGCTAGAATTGCAGAGATACGAGACGCTCTTGTTGCTGCTGGCTTCGATACGTTGCCAAAGCAAGCAGCCGTACTCAGATTGTCGAAGAGCACCGCATGGGCCGTTTTGCGGGCCCATCACAAATCGTCCGGGCTGTCAGCGTCGGTCATCAACCGCATCTTGCGATCGCCCGAACTCCCGCCGACCGCGCGACGAGTAATCGAGGAATATGTCCACGAGAAGCTGCTGGGTGCGTATGGGCACACCACACCCGCTTTGGTGCGGTTTCGCGTGCAACTCGGTTATCCAGTGCATCCACTCGCGATACGCGACCGAGAACACAAATGAGCACTCGTCGTAAATCCCAGGAGCCGACAGTTGACCCCGATGTTTTTTTGGCATGGGGCATTGTCGCATTCATTGCTTTTTTGGGTATCGCGGCGGTGGGATTTTACGCTGGCGCGGTATCCAGTGTGATCATAGAGCAAGGACCAATCACACGGGCAACGATGGACTTGAGCAAATAAGCTTCGCTGGCTAACCGGTCCTTAGGCGGAGGACCACGTTGCGGACCTGCGCCCCAGACTACAAACCACCGCGCGGCGTAGTAATGCCCTGCGAATTAAGCCGGCCCGCAGGAACCGCCGCGAGCTGCTGTTATCGTGACATTGCGGCACATCGCACTCAAGCAGCGCAGACGAGGCGCCTTGAACAGCATTTTTATGACAATCGCGCCCGGTGGCGCTTCCACGCAATGAGCGCGACACCCGCAGCAAGCAGCCCGGCGCCGACAATGGGACCGGGTGCGCCAACAAAAGTGGGTTCGATCAACGGCCCCGGCGCCGTTGAACCACCACCCCTAATCTCCTATGGCCCCGATCTGGTCGATCTGTTCCGGCAAGCAGCCGGGTATGTCGACCGCATCCTGAGGGGGGAAAAGCCTGCCGATCTGCCGGTGCAAGCACCGACCAAATATGAGTTGCTCCTCAATCTTAAAACCGCAAAGGCAATGAGTCTCGACGTGCCATTGGTTCTGCAACAGCGTGCCGACGAAGTGATCGAATGAACCGCCGCACTCTTATCACGCTGCTCGGCGGTGCGGCGGCGTGGCCGATGGTGGCGGGGGCCCAACAGCCCGAACGCGCACGTCGCGTTGGAGTGCTTATGCACACGTCGTCGGACGAACCGGAATCGCAAACTCACATCGCGGCGAGCGGCGCAAACAATCAGCCCACCTCTACCCATTGTCATGGCGCCTATAAACGATCCGGTCGGCAACGGACTTGTTGCAAGTCTTGCGAGGCCGGGTGGAATGACGACCGGCGTTGCTTCTTTGAATGAGGACCTTACGCCGAAGCTCTTGGACTATCAGCGCATGATCCTGCCCCAAGCGCGTACGATTGCTGCCATCTTCAATCCTGCGAACCCGTCGAACGTTCGAGCGCTGGAAGATCT
>JAUTXJ010000303.1 GCA_030838075.1 Acidobacteriaceae bacterium | reverse complement strand
GCTGCAGTCGGCGCCATGACCACATTGAATCGCACGGCGGCGGCAGGTTTGGCTGAGCTTGCTGACCATTCGCACAACCGTTTAAACGAGCACTTGTCCCCAATACATGCCGTAACGGATGTTACGGGATTTGGCGTGCTGGGCCACGCCCGTGAAATGGCGCTCGGCAGCGAAACTGGAGGAATCGAGGCCGTGTCATTTGAAATTGACCACGCGGCGTTTGCTTATTTCCCAGGCGCCGTCGAAGCAGCACGCGATGGTCATCTTTCCGGAGGACTTAAAAATAATCGTGCCTTCGTCGCCGAATGCGCCGAATTTGCCGGGAACGTACCGCAAGAATTTCGCGATTTACTTTTCGATCCGCAAACATCAGGCGGACTGCTCGCTGCAATCGCTCCTGAATCCGCGGCGGAATGCATAGCGGCCCTTACGCGGCACGACGTGGACGGCCGTCAGGTGGGCCGTGTCGTCGTCAAACGCTCGCCTTTAATTTTTATTAAGTAATGCCATTCCGAGGATGCCACCGGTGTCATTCCGTGAAATGAACTATAAGTTCGCCGAGTTTGACTCTTAGCTTGACATCAAGCAATCAATAATTATGGACACCATCACACATGGAATTGCCGGAGCACTAATCGCTAAGGCGGTTTTTAAGGGAGACGATTTATTCGCCTCGCGCCCGATGAACCGCCAACGTATTGTTACTTGGTCCACAATGCTGGGCGCGATTTTTCCCGACTCCGATGTGTTTCGCGACATATTCTCCCGCGACCCGATGTTGGTCATCTCCTGGCACCGCAGCATCACGCATTCGCTCATATGTCTTCCGGTTTTCGCGCTGTTGCTCGCAGGGCTCACGCGATGGGTAGCCCGCTGGCGAAAGTGGGATGCACCTTCCTTCGCTATCCTTTCAGGAATTTACGCGGTGGGAATTCTTAGTCATATCTTGCTCGACCTCGTGACCAGCTTTGGAACTATGGTGTGGTCCCCGCTAAAATGGTCAAGACCGGCATGGGATCTGATTTTTATCGTGGATTTCACCTTCACCGGAATTTTGCTGGTTCCACAGATTCTTGCCTGGGTGCAGGACCGGCCGGAAAAGTCCAGGCGCCGCGCCATTGCCTCATTCGCAATTTTAGCCGTAGCTATTTTCGTCATTCAGAGACTGGCGGACGCTGTCGGAGCGCCGATTTCGCCAGCCACAGTTTTGCTTTTCGTCCTGATCCTCGCCGCATTCTTCTTGCTGCCGCTTCCCACCGCGGAAAAAATCCAGCGAGGGCAGCGCTCAGGCCTTGAGGAACAAGACTCGACGCGAAAGAATATTCGCCGGCGCTGGAATCAATTCGGGCTAGTTTGCGGTTGTTTGTATCTGGGGCTCGCGGTTGTCGCACATCACTCGGCGCTTTCTCGCGTAAAGAACTTTGCAACACTTCAGAAACTCAACGTTCAATCGATCGGTGCGCTTCCGTTCCCTCCCTCGCTTTGGCGCTGGGACGGATTGGTGCGCACCGCTGGCGGCGTTTACGAAATACGGATGGATCTAAGTCAGAAGTCGCCCTTTGACAATCCGTCCGACGGGAATTCCCCGGAACGCCAGACAGAGCGGCCACCTATCGAGTACCGCTTTTACCCGGAAGCTAATCCCAACGTTTATATTGAAGCGGCCAAAGAACTTCCGCAGGTGCAAAAAATTTTGTGGTTTGACCGCTTTCCGGTGACGCGCTATCACGAAGAAGCCGGAGAACCCATCGTCGAATTTTCCGACATGCGCTTCCCACAAATGGGGAAACGTCGCACTCCGTCATTCACCTATCGCGTTCGGTTCGATCCAGCAGGTAAGGTTCTGGAACAAGGTTGGGCAAAGTAGATTACGAAATGAAAGACAAACTGTTAGCGTTTCATGCGCATCATGCCGAAGAAGCTGGCAAGTCCGGAGCCAAGTAGAAGCATAGTACCGGGTTCCGGAGTGCCCACAGGCGGTAGAGGTGCTGGCGTGCCACCACCCGGCGGTACGGTCAATCCACCGCCCAAGCCAGTGCCAGTGCCGCCCGCGCCTCCAGTTCCTGTCGTGCCGCTTAGCAGGTTGGTGCAGCCTATAGAGACCGTATTGGTGTCCATGGTGACGGCGGCAGTGTGGGCAAGCGCTCGGCCGCACTGATCAGTTGCGCCGGTGTCCAGTGTAATACTTGTCAAAGCTAGGATATTTCCTTCGAACGACGTGGTGGTGTCTAGAGTGGCGGAACTGCCGACATTCCAATACAGACCTGCTCCTGCGCCGGATCAGTTAGATATCATGATAAACATCGGTAACCTATGGGGACGCTTTATTTTGCCGGGACGAAGACGATATCGACCGGTGCCGGAACTTGCGAGATTTGGCCGGTGGCGGTGAGGGCTCCGGTGGATTGATCAATGCGGAAGACCACGATGTTGTTTGATTCCTGGTTGGCGGCAAGCAAAAACTTTCCTGTTGGATCCAGCGCGAAATTTCTAGGTTCCTTACCCTGTGTGGAAAAATCACCGGCAAGAGTCAGTGTTCCACGCGCTGGATCAATGGTGAACTCGGCGATGCTGTCGTGGCCGCGATTTGAGGCATAGAGAAATTTGCCTGAGGGATGCACGACGATCTCGGCGGTGTCATTGCGCGCCTTGAAATCTTTTGGAATTGTGGAAAGAGTCTGCAGCGTTGAGAAAGAACCATTTTTGCCATCGTATGCGAAGGCCGTAACTGTGGAGTTTACTTCGCTAAGGACGTAGGCAAATTTTCTGTTGGCGTGGAACGCCAAGTGGCGCGGTCCGGCGCCAGGAGCAAGCTTTGCGAATGGCGGATGATTGGGAATGAGCCAGCCTTTGGCGGCATCGAAGTGATAGACCACAACCTCATCGAGACCAAGATCAACTACAAACACAAAGCGATTGTCGGCTGAACTGGCGATGAAATGCGCGTGTGGCCCTTCCTGGCGCTCTTTGTTGGGGCCAGAGCCGCTGTGTTGCACAAAGGCAGCGGCGGGTTCGATGCGACCATCAGACGCGACGGGGAAAGTGGAGACACTGCCGCCGGAGTAATTTGCGACCAATAGATATTTGCCGGTTCCGTCGAAGGAAACGTAACACGGGTCGGCGCCGCCGCTAGGGACCTGATTCAGCTGACTCAACTTTCCTAATTTGGGATCCAGAGAGTACGAGGTGACCGCGCCACTTTTTTTTCCATCGAACTCCCCGAGCTCATTAACGGCGTAAAGATATTTTTCGTTAGGCGCGATAGTGAGAAATGACGGATCTTGCGTTGTCGCTGCTACAGCTATGGAAGTCAGTTGGCCGGTGTCGGAGTCAAAATGAAACGAGTAAATGCCTTTGCTATCGGTTTTGGAAGTGTAGGTGCCGACGAAAGCAAAATATTGTGATGGCTTGGCTTTATCGCCGGACACACGCGCAACTGACAATAACAGCGGTGCGACTATGATAAGTAACAAGGCAAAAAACCGGCGAGTCATTTTCATGGAGCGATGTTACAGGGGGCGCGCCAATAAAAAAAGTTTAAGTTAGGAAATTTCTGGCTCAATAAATTGTGATCGGACACTGCAAAATCCCTACGCGTAACGCCAGCGCGGGGAAACTTAAACAGTGATCCAGAAGGCCATTTGGAAATGACGCTTATTTCTTTTCTTCTTCCGATTCTTCCTGCAGCACCGCGGCCGCTGCCACGGAGTCATCCGCATCCAGCCGCAACAAGCGCACCCCTTGCGTGGAGCGGCCTGCTTCGCGAATTTCATTAGCATGCACGCGAATGACTTTGCCGTTATGGGTGATTATCATCACGTCAGATTCTTCGGTGACTTGTAAAGTCGCGACGACGTAGCCGTTGCGGTCCGTGGTCTTCATATTGACCACGCCTTTGCCGCCGCGCGAAGTGATGCGATATTCGGCCAGGGGGGTCCGCTTGCCGAAACCTTTTTCCGCGACGGTAAGCATCAACGTCACCAGCGAATCCTTAATCTGCTCGTTTTCGAGTTCCTCGAGATTTTGTGATGTTTGCTTGTGCTCTTTTTCGATAATGCTGAAATCAGGCGGCACAGCATCCATGCTGACAACGTAATCCTCTTTGTCGAGGTCCATGCCATTTACGCCGCCTGCATTGCGGCCCATGGGGCGCACTTCCGTTTCGCGGAACAAAATAGCCTGGCCTTCGTGACTGGCGAGGAAAATCATCTGCTTGCCGTCGGTTAACTTCACGCCGATCAACTCATCGTCGCCATCAAGATTGATGGCGATGATGCCGTTGGAACGCGGATTCGAGAATTCCACAATCGCGGATTTCTTGACCGTGCCTTTCTTGGTGGCCATGAAAACGTAGCGGCCAACTTCCTCGAGATTGCGCGCGGCGACCAGAGCGGTGAGTTTTTCGTCTTCCTGAAATTTCACCAGGCTGGAGATGGCTTTGCCGCGTGTGGCAGCTGCGGCCTCCGGCAATTCGTAAACTTTCAGCCAATAGACGCGGCCCTTCGAAGTGAAAATTAAAATATAGCTGTGCGCCGAAGCGATGAAAAGATGCTCGACGAAATCTTCTTCCTTAGTGCGGGCACCGATGCGGCCTTTGCCGCCACGTCCCTGATGGCGATAAGTGTCGGTGGAGGTGCGCTTGATATAGCCGGCATGGCTGACGGTAATCAGCATGTCAGTGTCGGCGATTAAATCTTCAAGTTTGATCTCGTCGACCTTGTCGACAATCTGCGTGCGGCGGTCGTCGCCGTAAGCTTTGTGAACTTCACGCAGCTCGCCGGTAATGACCTGCTTCAACTTTTTTTCGCTGTTCAGAATTTCTTCCAGCTCGGCGATGTGCTCGCGAATGGACTTTAATTCCTTCAGGATTTCGTCAACGGAGAGCTGCGTGAGGCGGTGGAGTTGCAGTTCGAGAATCGCATCGACCTGGATGGGCGTAAGGCCGGTGCCGCGGCCGGCAACTTCTCCTTCGATGGGTCCGAGCTTGTATTTGCGGCCGTCCAGCTTGACGCCAGAAAGCTTGCGCGATTTGCCGTTTTCCGTGATGGTGACGTCCTGCTCGGTGAAATATTTGAGCAAGTTCTCGCGGGCGTCGGCGCGATTGCCCGAGCCGCGGATGATGCGAATGACGTCGTCGAGATGATCGAGCGCGATCTGGTAG
>JAUTXJ010000266.1 GCA_030838075.1 Acidobacteriaceae bacterium | reverse complement strand
TTTTTTGCGTACGCCAACGCTATCCTGCATCCCGGTAGCGTGCGATGGCGAAGATTGTTTCATATATTTTAATTGCGGGAATTCCTCTCGCGGTGAGATTTCCGCTGCATCCTCCGCAGCTGTAATCGCGTCAAAACCATTACCGCATTTGCTGGTGGGTCTTAAGTTTTGCATCAAGGTTTATCCGAATATTCGAATTGCAGATAAGGGTTTCATGAAATACGCAGATGCTGGAGTGGACATCGCGGTAGCTGACGACGCGAAGCAAAGGATTCGCCACCACGCCAGCCGTACCTTCACACCCGGCGTCCTCGGCGGCATCGGGGGATTCGGCGGCCTTTTTGCTCTCGACACTAAAAAATGGAAAGAGCCCATCCTGGTTTCCAGCGCCGACGGCGTGGGAACCAAATTGAAAATCGCCATGGCCATGGGTGTGCATTCCACAGTTGGCGGCGACCTTGTGAATCACTGCATCAACGACATCCTAGTGCAGGGTGCCGAGCCACTTTTTTTCCTGGATTATCTGGCGATGGGCAAACTCGAACCAACGGTGGTAGAGCAACTCGTCGACGGTATGAGCCGCGCTTGCCGCAAAGCCGGGTGCGCATTAATCGGGGGTGAAACCGCGGAGATGCCGGGATTTTATCCTGCCGGCGAATATGATGTCGCGGGCTTCATCGTAGGCGTGGTTGAGCGCAAGAACATGCTCAACGGAAAAGCTGTAAAGCCTGGCGACGCTTTGATTGCGTTGCCGTCGTCGGGCCTGCATACCAATGGATATTCCCTGGCGCGCAAATTAGTGTTCGAAGTCGCAAAACTCCGCCCGGACACGTATGTTGCGGAAGTGGGAAACAAAATTGGCGCGGAATTGCTGAAGCCGCATTTGTGTTATGCGCCAGCGCTAAAAAACATCGTTGCGCGCGGAGGCGTCTCGGCACTAGCGCATATTACCGGCGGCGGAATTCCTGGAAACCTGCCGCGTGTGTTGCCCAGCGGCGTCAAAGCCCAGATTGATCTGTCGTCCTGGCCGGTGCCCCCGATCTTTAAGTATCTGGCCAAGATTGGAAAAATCGACGGCAACGAGCTTTTGCATTCCTTCAACATGGGTGTGGGCATGATTCTGGTGGTGCCGCCTGCGCAGGTGAGGTTTGTGGAAGGAGATCTAAAAAAGCGCCGCGAGAAGTTTTTCCGCATCGGCCGCATCGAACGCAGCGATTCCGGCAAAGCTCGCGTGGCCTATGCAGGCGCACTTGGCTTGTAAGGCGGAGTGACATTTCCGCCCCATTTATTCCCCACTCGCGGCCTCGGGTCACATTTTGCCAGTATGAATGATTGTGCTAACGTTTTCCGTTCATGAAAAAACGCATAGGCGTGTTGCTGAGCGGGCGCGGCTCGAATTTTGAGGCTCTTGCGGATAGTGTTGCCGCGGGCCGAATTCCAGATGCGCACATCGCCATTGTCATCGCCAATCGGGAAGGCACGCAGGGAATTGAGCGCGCCAACGCGCGAGGGATCGCGACCAAGGTTATTCCTTCGCGAGGTCTTGAGCGTGAAGCATACGACCGGCAAATTGTTGCAGTCTTGCGCGAACAGCAGGTGGATTTGGTCTGCCTGGCCGGCTATATGCGCTTGCTGTCGCCATACTTCATCCAGTGTTTTCCGCAGCGCATCTTGAATATACATCCCTCACTGCTGCCGACTTTTCCCGGGTTGGAATCTCAGCGGCAGGCACTCGAATACGGCGTGAAATTTGCCGGCTGCACGGTGCATTTTGTGGATGAAAATCTGGACGCCGGACCGATTATTCTGCAAGCTGTGGTACCGGTGCTGGACACCGACACATCCGATACGCTATCCGAAAAGATTCTGCGCGAAGAACATCGCATTTATTCCGAAGCGGTGAAAATTATTCTGGATGGCCGTTTCAAAATCGAAGGTCGGCGCGTAATTCAATTGGCTAACCAGGCTGCTCACCGGTGAGCTTGCGCAAGAATCGATGACTACTACAACCTTCAAACCTGTCACTGAACAACTGGCTTATCTAAAAAAGGGCAGCGCGGAAATTATTCGCGAAGCCGAGCTGCAGACCAAACTTGAAAAATCCGCAAAAACCGGCAAGCCGCTGCGCGTGAAACTGGGCGTCGATCCCACCGCACCGGACATTCATCTAGGCCACACCGTGGTGATCCGAAAATTGAAGCATTTTCAGGAAATGGGGCACACCGCGCTTTTTCTGATTGGCGATTTCACCGCAATGGTCGGTGATCCCACCGGCCAGTCCGAAACGCGCCCTCCACTCACTCGCGAGCAAGTGAATGCCAACGCGGAAACGTATCTGGAGCAGGTGTTCAAGATTCTCGATCGCGGCAAAACCGAAATTCGCTACAACAGCGAATGGCTCGATAAATTATCGAGCTACGATATCGTGCGTCTGTGTGCGAAATACCGCGTCGCTCGCATGCTGGAGCGCGAGGATTTTCATACGCGGCTGACGAATCAGCAGCCCATCTCGATGCACGAGCTGCTTTACCCGCTGCTGGTCGCCTACGACTCGGTGGTGCTTGAGTCCGACGTGGAGCTTGGCGCAACGGAGCAAAAATTCAATTTGCTGATGGGCCGCGAAATTCAGCGCGAGTACGGCCAGGAATCGCAAGTGGCTTTCACCATGCCGATTCTGGTGGGACTCGACGGCTCGCGCAAAATGTCCAAGAGTCTCGGCAATTATGTGGGCATCACGGAAGCGCCGGACCAGATATTCGGGAAGATGATGTCCATTCCGGATGAGTTGATGTGGTCTTATTACGAGTTGGTGACGGATCGCACGCCCGAAGAAATCGCCAAGCTCAAGAGCGACGCCTCCGGCGGAATTATGCACCCAATGGATGTGAAGATGCTGCTCGCGCAAGAGGTGGTCAGCGGTTTTCACGGGGAGGCCGCAGCGCGCAAAGCTTCGGAAATGTTTCAGCGCGTTTTTCGCGATCGCCAGGCGCCCGAGGAAGCACCGGTTAAAAATCTGCCGGCGGGTGCGCCACAAACGATCAAGGTTTTATTGACGACGCTGGGGCTGGCAACTTCTGTTAGCGAAGCGGAGCGTTGGGTGAAACAAGGCGCCGTGGAAATCGATGGACAACGAGTCGATGATTCGCGCAAAGAAGTGGACCTGCGTAAAGGCAGAAATTTTCTGCTGCGCGCTGGTAAGAAAAAATTTGTCCGTGTCATCGTTAAGTAATGCGTAAGGTGATGCATCGCCGGACGCCATCAGCCGCAATCCAAAACTAAGCGAGAATCTCTCCCACCATTCCAGCCACTTGGCGCGCTACGGAAGGCGCGGCAGTCAGACCGGGCGACTCCATACCGACCAGATGAATCATCTGTGGCACTTTGGCATCGCTTTCGATCACAAAGTCCGCCATGCCATGCTGATCAGGCGGCACAAGCTTCGGACGCAAGCCGGAATATGCGAGCTGCAAGTCGTCGTCGGTAATTTCGGGCACTAATATCCTGGCACCTTCTGCAAAATCAGAGACGGTCAAGCGATCGCGCTCGTAATCATCTTTATCTTTCACGTATCGCGCCGTCGGCCCGATCAATACGGTGTCCCAGATTGTTTTTGTGAAATGCATTCCGAGGCTGAGCCCATCAGCATGGGGCAGTGGATAGACCAGCCCGTTAATTAAGGAACGTCGTGGACTGCGCACTTCGCAGTACTCGCCACGCACAGGATAAATCTTCCAGGAATGGTTGCCGATTAATGCGGCAACGTCATCGGCATACAATCCGGCGGCATTTATTACGCAGCGCGCTTCGATCGTTTCGTGCGTCGCGATTTCATCTTGCCCCGGAGGCGTATTTACATCTTCGCCCACGCGAATCCCAACGCGTATGGCCTTCGCTGTCGGTTCGAGCGACACCACTTGCGCGCGAGTGACGATGTGCGCACCTTGCTCCACCGCAACGCGCGCGTAAGCACGCACCAATTCTTCCGCCGAAACGATCCCGGTACTGGGGACATCCAAGGCTGTGACCCCAGCGATGTGCGGTTCACGCTCACGAATTTCCGCCGGGCCAATCAATCGCAAGCCCTCGACACCGTTATCCTGGCCCCGCTGGTTTAACGCTTCCAATGCAGTTTCTTCGCGTGCTTCCGTGGCTACCACCAGCTTGCCGGTTCGGCGGTGCGGAACGTTGTGCTCTTCGCAGAACGCAAATGTGAGTGCATTGCCTTGCAAGCAATGCCGCGCCTTGAGCGAGCCGGGCGAATAATAAATTCCTGAGTGGATTACTCCGCTGTTGCGTGTGCTGGTGGCCATGCCCACGCGCGGAAAACGCTCGACGACAAAAACATCCTGCCATTTTTTGGAGAGTTCGGCGGCGATGGCGCAGCCGACTACCCCGCCGCCGATAATTAAAATATTTACTTCGTCCATGTGGATGAATGTCGCCGGTTAATGGTCGTAAGGATAATTCTAAGCTTAGGACGGCTCGCCGGGAGGAACCTCGTCGAGAAAAGGTATCGTTTCCACTAATCGCGCCTGTGTCCCGTCATGCACCGCGTAGGAGGCATGTTTATTTTTGTCGTACGTCGAGCGCCACAGCGAAGCAGCTCCATGCTGGCCGTTTTTATTTATGGCATAGAAAAATATATGAAAGGTGGCCAGCTTTTTCTTGTCGTTCTTGTAATTGTGCGCCACGCGGCTCATGGCTTCGAGGCACGCGTCAGAAGGCGATTTTCCGCGGCGCATCATTTCCACGATGGTGTGCCCACCGGCAATTTTGATGTTCTCCTCACCTTTTCCCGTGGAACCTGCGGCACCTACTTCATTGTCCACGAAACAACCTGCGCCGATGATCGGTGAATCTCCCACGCGGCCGGGAATTTTCCATGCCAGCCCCGAAGTCGTGGTGGTCGCTGAAATGTCACCTTTCGCATCCACCGCCATGCAGGGAATCGTACCGGTGGGCGGATGCGCAATCACGTTTTGAATATGAGGAAGCCACGCGCGTTTTTCAGGCGTATCGAAAATGGCAGCGATTTGCTGGTTGTATCCATCTATCGAGGATTTCTGCACATATTTGGGGCTATCGATTCCCGGGCGCCAGTTGAACGACGTGGAAGCTTTCCACGCCAGCCATGCGAGCCGGGAGCGCTCGGTGAGGAGATTCAAATCTTCGAAGCCCTCGTCGATGGCGAAACGGTGCGCCCCTTCGCCGACAATCATTACGTGATTGGTGCGCTCCATCACTGTTTTCGCGAGGCGCGAAACATTTTTGATGCGGCGCACGCTGGCCACGGAGCCGGCGCGTCCGGTGGGGCCGTGCATACAACTGGCGTCCAACTCTACTTCCCCCTCTTCGTTGGGAAGGCCGCCGAAGCCCACGGAATCATCGTTGGGATCGTCTTCCACCACGGTTACGGCAGCGACGACTGCGTCGAGCGTGTCGCCGCCTTTTTTGAGGATGTCCATTCCGCGATCAAGAGCGTGAAGGCCGTTCGCGCTGGAAATAATCAGCGGGCGCTTGCCTTGCGCGGCGGTTTCGGCGGCAGTTGGCAAAGGATTGGCCACATTTAATGGGTCCATCGCGCGGCCAAAAAGTTTATTGGCGCTGGCTATTGCGCTGCCCGCCAGTGAAGTGAGGAAGAATTTCCGCCTCGACCACATTTCCATGGGAAGCCTCCGTTTTTTTGTTGTTGCAGTTTCGACTCAAGCGAAATCGTGCGGGCATAGTATGTGGCAGCGGCCCAGTTGAGTGAATTAAATATTTTAAGCTTTATAAAGCGGGAACTATTCAGAGGCGCCCAGCGGCAGAAAATATTGTGTGCCTTTGACGGGATCCTGGAGCCGGCGCAGCAATTGCTGCAAATCTTCAGACCGCTCCACGAAATCGATCTCCGAAGTGTTGATTACCAGCAAATCGGACGCGGCATAGTGAAAGAAAAAATGCTCGTAAGCCCGCGCGACCTCTTCAATGTATTCGGGCGAAATTTCGCTTTCATCGCGGGAAGCCTTTTTCTCGATGCGGGCGCGCAAAACTTCCGGCTTGGCTTGCAGATAGATAACCAGGTCCGGAGCGGGAATGCCCGCCGTCAGCATTTCATAGTAGCGATCGTAAAGTTTCAGTTCCTCGTCATCGAGATTCAAATTCGCGAAAATGCGATCCTTCTCGAGCAGAAAATCCGAAAGAACCGGGGCCGGAGCTCCCGCCGCAAGCGCTTCACGAATCCGTTTCTGGCGTTCCATCAAGAAATACATCTGGGTACGAAGCGCGGAGCCAGGTTTTTCTTTATAAAAATCGGAGAGAAAGGGATTGTCGTCAGAATCGTAAAGGCGGCGAGCATGTAGTTTTTCCGCCAAAATTTTTGCCAGCGTGGTTTTGCCGACGCGCAAAGGTCCTTCCACCACGATAAAGCGCGGCGACTTCGGGACCGGATTTAATCCGCCCTGGGAAGACTGTTCAGCGGTGTTCGATGTGTCAGCCGGCGCCCATCCAATCGGCGCATTGGAATGCAAGGGTGCGGTGTTCGAATCGTTGGAAGGCATATCTCTTGGGTGGTTTTGAAACCGTGAAACTTGTACTTGCCGAACGTTGCGAGCGCATTATACCTCAGCCACGAGAACGCTACGCCCCGATTTCTCACTGCTTGACGCTGTGATGTCACGTAAAGATCCGCGGAATATAGAGACGAAATAAGATGCGCAAAGGGAGCACGCCAAAAAACAACTCCTCGCACGAAGGGGCTGCGAGGAGTTGATTACTGCGTCTCTGAGGGGAGATTGTTGTGCGTCGCAAACAGCGGCGCGTCCTGAAATTTAGCGAGCTACAAATTTAGGGGCCGATAAGAATGTTGTGAACCCCCGCCTCAATCGACACGCTGGCCATTGCGCTTTGTGGCACCCACCACAACTTATGCACCCAGGGGCGCTCGCTCGTCATCATGCGCCTGCCGAGAATATCCATCAGCAGCGGGGTGAATTGTGCGGCCACGTAAAGTGTCCCGGAATGAGCGAATGGACGCATTAACGGATCTCCCTCGCGTCCGTAATTGCGAGAAAGATCCCGCCGGGTCGACCAGGCATCAAGCACCGCTCCGGCATGTTCCACGATCATCAGGCTGTACCAGGTGAACTTTTCATTGCGACTGGCGGAGTTGTGACGGACCGCTGACTTCACGGGCTGGAGTGCGAAGGAGCGCGCTGCAGGTTCAGCGAAAGATGGATAAGCGACGCTGTTCGCTTTTGGCTGGGGCATCGAAGGAGCGGATGTTTCCAAAAGGGGAGCTGGCGTAGAGCTACTCGGTGTTTCCAATTCCGTCTGCCTTGCTGCAGGCGAAGGTGTGTCTGGAAGTTGAGCGACGATCGCCGTGGATGCCTTGGGGTCCGACACCGGAAGGTCAACGTTGCTTAGCAACGGAAGCGGGGCCAACAAGAGAAGAGCTGCGAACATCGTGTGATTCACCACCCTCAGGCGCCGCGGAGTGATAAATATCCGTCCCGCAACTGAGT
>JAUTXJ010000265.1 GCA_030838075.1 Acidobacteriaceae bacterium | reverse complement strand
TTGCCAGAACCGCTTCCTTGCCCTGTGGATTTACAATGGACAGCTTGGCATTTCCTGATTGAATGTATAGAACGTCATCGCAGGGGTCGTCCTGCGAAAATATAACCTGCCCTTTTTTGAACTTAGCAATCCGTCGTGATACCCCAGCATTCGAGAGATATTGCTGAACGCCGAACGGCTCTGTTTTCTTGGGTTTCTTGGCCATCTTTGGCGCCTTACCGTGCTGTAAAGTTGGGTACCGCTTGGCTGCCCCAAGTCCTGATTACGCGTCAATCGAGCATTTGAAATCCACCCAAAACCAGGTGTCCAATTATCCTACTAATCGCGACTTAGCCTCAAAAAGCCTCGACTAGTTTGTCTAATTGTGCCGCACTCGACCCAAGGGGCTGTGATGATGGTCAGATGTCTGGACCATCTGGTCGTGTGCGTGGTTGGTTTCCACACTGCGTTGACATACATCGCACCATTGGGTCTGGTGCGCTTCGGGCAGCCCAGTAAGATCGGAGTCGAGTGCGGCATTCAGTGCTTCCGTAAGGGTATCGTAGTCAATCACCACAGACTCTTTTGTCCGACGTGTAGCTGAATTCACGCAAGCGGTGACTTGTTTTATCGTTAATTGGTTCATGGTCGCGATCTGCTATTTCCTGGACTGCCCAAAAAACTGCTACTCTCCGTTGCCGAAAAAGTGGGTTAGCTTGCGCGTAACCGTCACTCTCTTATGAAATCGATCCGGCAACTTGATGGGGCGGGAGGAATGGTGTTATGCGTGCGTTGGTCAAACACAATGTAGTCACCCGGAGACAATGCAATTATTTCTCTAATGCGAGTGTTCGCAGAGCCCAGGTCGTTGACCGCCTCAAACCAGCGGAAACTTCCATCTCGCTCTTTCTTTAGGATGTCAAAAGGCAAATGCATGGCTGCCTCCTGTGTAGGTAGGAATGTACGGCAAACTGAGGGAGAAAAGGCGGTCACGCTCAGACGAAGTTATTTGGGCGGGGCCGGAGACTAATTAACGGCTCGCACAATTTGCTGGCTGGAGTGTGCGCGCTAATTTCGTAGGAGTACAGTCTTTTCGGGACTCAAAGCTGCCGGCAGCTCTGGGAGGAAAAGGGCGATAGATAGAGCGATGCGACACTCTCGACGCATTAGACACCACCCGTCAAGGATTCGGCAAAGTTTGATGATAGCGAACAACCGGGGATGGTGAAGTCGGCCAAGCCCTGGTTAACGCGGACAAGCGGGTACTAGAAACACAGGGGCGGAAAGTACGAGATGGGAATGAATGCGCTAAGTTCTTTGTTTGAGAAAAAAATGTCGGCGCGCCGACATTTAAAGTAATACTTGATATATTTAACGATGAATAAACGATTCGAACGATCATCTCGCGCGTTCGAACAACTTATCTTTTGCTGAAGATATTTCCAGTTCGAACGCCGTGAATTTACAAAATCCTCACACGGGAAAAGCGTGGTTCACTCAAGCACCAGAAAACAAAAACCCTATCCTCGCGAATCGAGAGTGGGCAATCCCAAAAAGGTTAAATCCAAACAGAAAAATCAGGACTTAGCCGTGTGCGGTCTCGCGTCCCACGCGTTTGCCTGCACTGAAACGCTGGGGTAAACTCCATGGCCCATGGCGGATACTTCCTCCATTACCGGCCGCACGATCTCCCACTACGAAGTCCTGGAAAAGCTGGGCGGGGGAGGCATGGGCGTGGTCTACAAAGCCAAGGACACGCGCCTGGGCCGCAACGTTGCGCTGAAATTCCTGCCCGACGACATTTCACACGATCCGCAAGCCACCGAGCGATTCCGGCGCGAAGCGCGCGCGTCGTCGTCTCTCAATCATCCGAACATCTGCACGATTTACGACATCGGGGAATTCGAGGGCCGGCCATTTATCGCCATGGAGTTGCTCGAAGGCCGAACGCTCAAGCACCGCATCGAGGGGAAGCCCATCGAAATATCGGAGATTTTGGAGACTGGCATTCAAATCGCGAATGGGCTCGATGCGGCTCACATAAAGGGAATTGTGCACCGCGACATCAAGCCAGCGAATATTTTCCTGGTAGAACGCGGACCGGCAAAAATCCTGGACTTTGGTTTGGCGAAACTGACCAATGCGCATCAGCCAGCCGCCGAATCCGTGGGTGCCTCCATGCGCACGCAGATGCAGTTCGATAGCAGTGATCTTCTGACGAGTCCGGGCAGCTCTGTCGGCACAGTCGCGTACATGTCGCCAGAACAAGCGCGAGGTGAAGAACTGGACGCACGTTCAGATTTATTTTCGCTCGGTGTCGTGCTGTATGAGATGTCTACGGGTGCGCTTCCTTTTCCCGGATCGAGCGTGGCCTTGATCTTCGACGGCATCCTGAATTCCGCGGCAACGCCCGGAACGAAATTGAATCCCCGGCTTCCCTCGGCCCTGGAGAATATTTTCACCAAGACGCTGGAGAAAGATACCGATCTGCGTTATCAGACCGCCGCCGAACTTCGCGCGGATCTGAAGCGTATCAAGCGAGACATGGATTCGAACCGCCGCCCTGCGGCCGAACATAGCGAGGCTTCGCATGCGACTCCGGCTGGCGCTCCGCCGGCCAAGAAATCGGTTGCCGTGCTTTATTTCGAAAATCAGAGCGGCGCCAAGGAAGACGAATACCTGCGTGATGGCATCACCGAGGACATCATCACAGAGCTCTCTAAGATCCGGGGGTTGAACACCTTTTCCCGGCCCACCGTTTTGGCCTTCCGGGACAAGTTGGTGACACCCGCGCAGATAGGAAAGCAGCTCGGCGCGGCGTACGTCCTTACGGGCACCTTGCGCCGCGCAGGTACTCGGCTGCGCATAAGCGCGCAGCTGGTGGACACGCAAACCGATTTTCCGCTTTGGTCAGAGCGCTTCGATCGGGAGATGAAGGACGTTTTCGAAGTACAAGACGAGATGGCGCGCAAGATCGCTGAGGCCCTGCGGGTGACGCTTTCCCCACAGGAACTGGAGGCCTTGGCCGATAAGCCCACGGAAAACCTGCAGGCTTACGACCTCTATCTGCGCGGCAAGCGCTACGCCCGGAGGCAGACCCGCCAGGATGTCGAATTTGCCTTGCAAATGTTCGAGAACGCCGTAGTCCTAGACTCCAGCTTCGCGCTGGCTTATGCCGCGTGTGCCAACGCCTGCGCCATGTACTACTCCATCTTCAGCCGCGATCAAGTTTGGATCGAGCGCGCGAGGGAGGCTTCTGGAAAGGCAGTGGCCCTCCGCTGGGATCTGCCCGAAGTGCAAGTTAGTCAGGCGTGGGTCCTCTACGCCGCCGGGCTGTATGACGAAGCTGTGCGCATGGTAAAAAAGGCCATCGAACGCAAGCGCGACTGCGAGGGCGCCTATTACCTGCTTTTCCGTGCCCTGTTCGCCGCGGGGCGTTATCAGGAAGTTTTGGACTTTGCGGAATCCGCCATCGAAGCCAGTGGCGAGGACTACAACGTTTATGTGCCTATCCTGAACTCTCTAGGCTCCATGGGAAAAGAAGAAAGCAACCTCAACATGACCCGGAGATTCAGCGTTGCCTTAGAGAGTCACCTAAAACACGTGCCTGAAGATGCGCGGGCACGCGTCTTGCTAGGCGCGAACTATGCCAGATTGAAACGAGAGGAAGAGGCCTTGCGCGAGCTCAACCTGGCCGTCACCTTGCGCGCCAACGAATCTTCGATTCTTTATAACGCGGCTTGCACGTACTGCCGCCTGAATAAAAACGCGGAAGCCTTGGCGGCCCTACGCAAAGCGTGGGACGCGGGATCCCGGGACGCGGTGTGGACTCGTCGCGACCCCGACCTCACTCCTCTTCATGGTGACCCGGAGTTTGAGCGCCTGTACCCTGATAAGCCCGACTCACCGCCCGCTTCCGTTTGAGATGCACTCCAAGACGTTGAGCCGAAATCAGGTAAATAAGAAGGCGATGGAGAAGCGAGCGCTGGTAGCTGCTGGCCAAGTGAGCGCCCTTATTCCAACTAGAGAAATTCAGGACTTTGAGAGACCTGATTTCAGAATAGACACCGCGACAGGGCTTGTGGGCATCGAGGTGACCGAACTTATGCCCGCACCTACCAGTGATTTCTTTTCGTCACCATTGGCGGAAAAAAGTTGGCACGAAAAATTGATGAAAGCTGCGGAGCGGGAATACAGTGGGTTGCCGGGGGCGGTTCCTGTTGGGGTCAGTGCATATTTCTGGAGAACTGAAAGCGGGAAATATGACATGCGAACAATGGCACGCGGACTCGCAAATTTCATTCTGACGCATCGTGCGCAGGCCAAACCGGTTGTAACCTTCTCATGGCGTGCGGACTTGCCTGAAGGTTTTGGTGTGATTACGGTTACCGAATTTTACGAGCCTTGGCATGGTCTCGAAACCGTCACTCTTACGCTCGACCAGATTCACCAGCGGCTCGCGGACAGAATCAGCGCAAAGAACGAGCTAGTCACAATTTACCGGGCTAATCTGCCGAACGCGCCTATCTTCCTCCTGATTTTTAGCTGCATGGAAATTTCCCGAGGCGTACCGATAGTGCACGGAATCGAAGAATGGACTTTTCCATTCGATTTCGACCGCGTGTTCTTTTTTGCTGGATTGGACAGTCAGGTCGTTGAACTTCGCAGAAGCCAATCTTCAACCTAAAAGTCTAACGATTGACGGATCTGTACGAAGTGAGGGGCCGCTTCCGCTTCTTCAGCGAGTGACTGATTCAGTAGATGTCGTATTGCTCCCAATGCAGGGTGGCGTCGGACTGGATGATGATGTGTTTGTGCGAGGTTTGCTCCAGTTCGTCCATGAGCAGGGACTCGCGGGTCTTTAGCGCTTTGGCGATTTCGGGATGCACGCGCAGGGTCAGGTTGG
>JAUTXJ010000211.1 GCA_030838075.1 Acidobacteriaceae bacterium | reverse complement strand
TGGAAAGGTCAGCCAGAATGTCCGCCACTGCTTCCCTTACGACCCTGCGGCACATCGGACCGATTTACCGACTCATAGTGGGCGCCATTCCCATTTCCATTGCGTCCCATTTGGCGCACCTCCTTGCATCGTGTATCCGACCGGTAAGCGAGGAATCCTACCGCAAAAATCGTATGCTGCAATTAAAAATCTACGCGAGGCGCAAACTACAATTGCGATTCGCGGCGTATCATTGCACTGGCAATAACTTACAGTTTCGCCGTTGCGCTAAAGCCTGCTAAGAGTTCACCCGTATGACGGAAGAGGGGTTAACATGGGCTGGGTAGCTTTCGGCCAGCCGTGATTTTTGTACGACTCTCCGGCTGGGTGAAATGGCACCCAAAACATGACTCCGGTTTCAATGGCTAAGAAAAAGCACGGCTTCGACCCAAACACTTTCCTTGCGACGATTGGCGATGGCAGGAAACTTCTCACATTTGCGAAAAAGCAAACCATCTTCACGCAAGGAGATAAGGCAGATAGCGTCTTCTATATCCAGAAAGGTAAAGTGAGGCTCACCGTCGTATCCCACGATGGCAAAGAAGCGACGATCGGGATCCTAAACGAGCGCAATTTTTTTGGCGAAGGCGCTCTGGCGGGTCAGGCTCTACGGATGCTGTCGGCCGCTGCCATGAACGATTGCGAACTGCTACGCGTGGACAAACGGGCGATGATAGACGCCCTCCATCGCGAGCACGCGTTCTCCGACCTCTTCGTCGCGTACCTGCTGGGGCGAAATATCCGCTATGAAGAGGATCTGGTCGACCAACTGTTCAACTCCAGTGAGAAGAGGCTCGCCCGCGTGCTTTTATTGCTCGCTCATTTCGGCAAGGAGGGCGTTCCGGAAACCGTTGTTCCTAAGATCAGTCAGGAAACCTTGGCCGAGATGGTCGGGACCACGCGTTCGCGGGTCAGCTTCTTCATGAACCGGTTCAGAAAATTGGGATTCATTCACTACGCCGGCGGCGAGGACGGCGGTCTGCAAGTCCACAGTTCCCTGCTCAATATAGTTCTGCACGACTAGAGTTCCGCACACGGGAGTGATGCGAATCTGCCTCCCGTCTAGTTGCGCAATTCAAGCTGGTCCTCGCCGAAAACGGCTCTGCTAAGGCCAATCGCCGGGAAGCGCGTGGGTTTTCAGTGCCAAGTGTGCAATAAGGAACAGCTTTCTGATAAGTGCGCTGTCATTATTCATCTTGACTCGCCTTAGCGACCATGGCAAGCCGATGCGCTTCCCCCTGTGGAGACCGCACCGGTAGCCGGGTGCCATCGCTTCTTCGAAGAGCATTCGGAAGGTAGGAAAATAAATGAAGTCGCGCAGCTTTCGTCAGTTCTTTCTCTCTCTTTTGCTATTCCCATTTTTGGGGTTGAGTGTCTACGCTGACTCCGTGAATCTGGGAACGGCGGGGAGCTTCGGAGTTCTGGCCGGCTCGACCGTAACCAACACTGGATCGAGCGTTATCGCCGGAAATGTGGGCGTCTGGCCGGGCACCGCGATCACCGGGTTTCCTCCGGCAATTATGACGGGAGGAACCATGCATGTGGGAGACGCGGTCGCGAATACGGCTCAGAATGATTTGACCACCGCTTTCAGCACGGCAGCAGGCTTGACGCCAACGGCAGTGTTGACCGGCCAGGATTTGGGTGGAATGACGCTCACTCCGGGCGTCTACTTTTTCTCCAGTTCAGCTCAGTTGACGGGGACTCTGACACTAAACGACCTGGGTAATCCCAACGCAGTTTTCGTCTTTCAGATCGGCAGCACGCTCACTACTGCAAGCAACTCGGCGGTTGTTTTTACCAGCAGCCTCACCGATAAGAACGTCTTTTGGCAGGTAGGCAGCTCTGCAACTCTCGGCACCACCACTGCGTTCACAGGAAATATTCTCGCGCTCACTAGCATCACTCTGAATAATGCCGCCACCATCGGTTGTGGAAGCGCCCTTGCCATCAACGGTGCGGTGACGCTGAATAACAATGTCATTGGCGGTGGTTGCAGAGGCACATCGACTGTTCCAGAGCCCGGCACGATGAGTTTGATGGGAAGCGGGCTGGCGATTCTGGCCGCCGCCGCTTTTCGGAGAATGCGCGCCTAGCGCGCTCGGTGAAAGCCAGCATCGGGACTTCGTACTTCTCCCACACCCATGCTGGGCCTCTTTCTTTGTAGCCGTGCGACAGGCGCCGCAGCCTGGCCATGCTCACGCTCCGTTCGCTGCCCAATGTAAGTCTGCGCGATCAGAGAGACTGCATGAATCATGAATGCGGTGTTCCATAAGCAGCCCCACTCACACCGACTCCCATTGGATCGGGAAAAAATAACGGATGTGTCCCGGCTCGGCGGCCGCTTCCGGCCGATGCCCGCACGACAGGCAGATTGATCCGACTGCACTGATCTCAGTCTCTTTCGAGATTTCATTCTCGCGGACACCCAGGGAGCCGGCAATCACCGGCCCAGCACAGCTGCTGCATGTGTAAGCAGAGAGGTGAAGGTACTGTTTTCTCATAGTCTCCTCAACGACAACGATCTGGCGCAATGCGCTTCCATGGTAGCCGCCCCTGACTCAAACATCTGTTCACAATTGCTCTACTGCATGCTTTGGCTGCCCTGGAGGACAGGTTTTATCTCCTCTTCAAAATAGGATCTAGGCTTCGGCAATAGCCCGAAGTGAGCAATTCAGACCAGCAATTCCGCCCGATCTGAACGATCCTCAAAGATGGGGACGACCATTTCTGGTGTCTCCTTCAG